>NZ_JOPF01000006.1:0-124286 GCF_002153595.1 Gluconobacter sp. DsW_056 | reverse complement strand
GGCTACGATGCCGACCAGACCCGGGCCGACATCGCATACACCGGCGCGCGGCCAGTGATCCCGGCCAAACACGGGAGGCGAAACCCCGCCAGCCACAATCGGCATGCCTACAAGCTCAGAAACCGCATCGAGCGCATGTTTAACAGGCTCAAGAACTGGCGGCGTGTTGCTACCCGCTACGACAAGACCGCGCAGTCTTACCTCGGCTTCGTCCAGATCGCCTCAGCCTTCCTATGGATCAGCCTTGTCCACGAGCTCTAGAAAAAAATTAGCCTATTCAGCAGAGAGCAGGGGAGGGCGTCCTCCTTTTGCTCTCTAGCTCCAGTTTGATGCTGAAACAGCCTGACGTTTGGGTGAATGTCTGTCGCAGTGTGGTGTGGTTGCGGCGCTGCTTTCCACCTAATGCGTTTGTTCAGACTGAGCTTTTTGAATGGCGGATCGTAGCAGGCAGATGATTCCGGGGACGCAGTTGCCGCATTTTGCCGTGCATTTTCGGGCGGAATAGATTTCTGCTGGACGGGAAGCGCCGTTGTGGATTGCGATTTCGATGTCGTGATGGGACAGCGCATTGCATGAGCAGACGATCATGAAAAAGCAGGCTTTCATTCGCGGGATCCGATCTAGAAAGCCTACCTTAAATGCAAATGGTTCGCAAACTCATTTTTCTTTTAAGGTGTGTCCTGACTGATCCAGCGTTGAACGACAGGGCGGATGGCAAAATTGCTCTGGATGCGGACGACCCCTGGAAGCCGTGAGAGTTCTTCCTTGTGGATGCGTTCGTAGTCGGCAAGGTCACGGGCGGCAACGTGGAGAAGGTAATCGGCTTCACCTGTCATGAGGTAACACTCCCGGACATCAGGGCACTCCCGGATGCGGGCTTCGAAACGGCGGAGCGTTTCGTCCGTGAGGCGCTCGAGCGTGATCTGTACGATGACGGTGGTCAGTTTCTGGGCGGAGCGTTCGTCAATGACTGCGCGGTAGCCGCGGATGATGCCGCGTTCTTCCAACAGGCGCACGCGCCGCAGGCACGCGGATGGAGAAAGTCCGACACGCTGTGCCAGGTCGGCGTTGCTAAGGCGCCCATCATGCTGAAGGATTCGCAGGATGGATTCGGTGATGCGGTCGAAGATCATGGTGGAACTATCGGTCTATTTTCGCAGTTTCGATCATATATTTTTCGCTTATCGGCAGATTATGCGATTATCCGGCAGGATATTCTAGAGTGTATGGCTGTAGTCTCATCTTTCATGATGAACGTATGTTCCGATCCTCTGTGGCCTTCCTCTCGTGCTGGAGCCCGCCTGACGGTGGATCTGGACGCGATTGCTTCCAATTATCGTTATCTTCAGACACTCGTTGCGGGCGCTTCGTGTGCGGCTGTCGTCAAGGCGGATGCTTATGGGCTGGGTATCGAGCGCGTTGCACCGGTTCTTGAACGCTCCGGTGCCAAAGAATTTTTCGTTGCGCATGTTGATGAGGGGATCAGGCTGCGTTCCGTGGTTTCGGAAAAGGTCCGGATTACGGTGTTGCATGGCCCGAGGCCGGATGCGGCGGCAGAATGCGTACAGTATGGTCTGAGGCCGGTTCTGAACAGTCTCGATCAGATTGCGGTATGGCGCTCGCAATCGGTCAGGGTAGGGAAACCGTTGGAAGCGGTGCTTCAGGTCGATAGCGGGATGTCACGGTTCGGACTTTCCGACGGCGACCTTGATGTACTGTGTGAGGACGAGATGCTTATGGATGGGCTGAAGGTCAGTCTGGTCATGAGTCATCTGGCCTGTGCGGATGCGCCGGAGGACCCTGCCAATGGCGCCCAGAGGCAGCAGATGCTGAAGATGTCGGCGCGGTTACCGTCTGCGCCGTTGAGTCTTTCTGCGTCGTCGGGGATTTTTCTGGGGCCGGACTATCATCTGGATGTCGTTCGTCCGGGTGCGGCACTTTATGGAATCGCGCCCAATCAGACTGGCCCTAACCCCTTGTCTGCGGTTGTCAGGCTTCAGGCTCATGTCCTGCAGACCCGTGAGATTTTGCCGGGTGAGGGTGTGGGCTATGGCATGACATATCGTCCCGATCGACCGCGGAAGATTGCCACCGTGGCTGTCGGATATGCGGATGGTTTCTCCCGACATGGGAGCGGGCAGGGCTGTGCGTGGTTTGAGGATATCTGTCTGCCCATTCTGGGGCGTGTTTCGATGGATTCCCTGATCGTGGACATTTCGGATGTGCCGGAGGGAAGGCTGAAGGCCGATATGATGGTGGATCTGATCGGCCCGCGGCGCAGTGTGGATGATGTGGCGGAGGCTGCAGGGACAATCGGGTACGAGGTCCTGACGTCTCTGGGGCACCGTTTTTGCCGGGAATATGTTGGAAATGCAGAAACGTCCCAAAAGGGCGATTGACATTCCAGCATGGAAAACAAGATAGACGAACTGAAATCGGACTATGTCATGATGACATCGTCTGTCGTAGCAAATCGGAATTCTCATGTATCTCCGTCGTGACAGAGCTTTGACCGCTGTATCCATCATGCTTGATGTCGCTTTCCATGCGGGGCGATCCGGGGTGGTGAGCGGCGCGGATATTGCCCGTCGTGGCGACATGCTGCGGCGGGGGATTGAGCCTGTGTTGCAGGGGCTGTCGCGGGCCGGGCTGCTTGCCAGCGTGCGTGGGCCGAAGGGGGGCTATCGTCTTGGACGGCCACCACGGACCATCACACTGAACGAAATTGTCCGGACTGTGACTGAAGATCCGGATATGCCTGAGGAGGGTGTCAACCTTCTGCGGGCCAAGGTTCTTGAGCCGTTCTGGCAGCAGATGGATCAGGAGGTATCGGAAAAGATGGCGTCCGTCACTCTGGAGCATCTGCTTCAGAATGCGGAGGAAGCCGGAATGCAGCGTCCCAACCGGGCGCCCATTTCTTTTTCCATATAACATTATAAAAAAGTATTTTGAAAAAACCACAAAATAGGTTTTAGAGGACTGGATATCTTACCATAAGAGATCAATCATTGATCTGGTGTGGTGAGTTCCATGTCCTTGCTGTTTCCTCTGCTTGCCGTTTGGAAGTGAGGATGAGGACGCATTCATGACGGGGCCAGCCGCAGGGCAAGGTCCGCATTCGTCAGGAAGGTGAGCGCTGATGAAACGTCCTGTAAGACTCGAACCCGGTCAGAAGCTGGTTCTGACGGCCAACCGGCTTCTGGACGGTCGTACCGTGTGGTGGCGGGAGGACGGGGCCTGGGATCTTCGGATCGGGTATGCGGTTTTGCTGGATGCGGACGGGGCTGAGGCAGCGCTGTCCCGGGCGGTGGAAGAGGCCCAGCGTGAAGGGGTTGTCGGGGTCTATGATACGGCAGTTTTACCTGTTGTTCCTCCGGAGCCCGTGACTGTTCGTGAAAAAATCCGGGCGCATGGCCCGACCGTTCATCCGGAATTTGCAGTGGAGACCGCACAGTGAGCGTTCCTGTCGGCCATTATCAGTATGACCGGATTGACCGGGATTTTCTTCAGGCGCGGATTGCCGAGTTCGAAGGGCAAGTGAAGCGCCGTCTGGACGGAACGCTGAGCGAGGACGAGTTCAAGCCTTTGCGGCTGATGAACGGGCTGTATCTGCAGCTTCATGCCTATATGCTGCGGGTTGCCATTCCTTATGGAATTCTGGACAGTCGGCAGTTGCGCAAGCTGGGGGAGATCGCCCGGCGGTATGATCGTGATTATGGGCATTTCACGACGCGCCAGAACATCCAGTTCAACTGGATCCGGCTTGAGGATACGCCGGATATTCTGCGTGAGCTGGGTGAGGTGGACATGCATGCCATCCAGACCAGTGGGAACTGCATCCGCAATGTGACGGCGGATGAGTATGCGGGGGCGGCGGCGGATGAGCTGGTGGACCCGCGGGTTCATGCGGAAATCCTGCGTCAGTGGTCCACGCTGCATCCTGAGTTCACGTTCCTGCCGCGCAAGTTCAAGATTGCGATTTCGGGCAGTCCGAATGACCGGGTGGCCGCGCGCTTTCATGATATCGGGATTCTGGCGCGTCCGGGTGAGGATGGTGCCCCGCTGTTCCGGATTTTCGTGGGCGGGGGACTGGGGCGGACGCCGGTTATTGGCGAAGAGTTGTTTGACAGCGTGCGCGAGGAGCACCTGCTGGCGACGCTTGAGGCCATTCTGCGCGTCTATAATGCGCATGGGCGCCGCGATAATATCTACAAGGCGCGGATCAAGATTCTGGTTCAGGCGATCGGGGTTGAGGCCTATCGCGAGGCTGTCGAGGCGGAACTCGCCCAGATGGATCTGGAGCGGTATCGGCTGACACCCGAGGCGGTTGCGGCGATCCGGTCGCGGTTTGCCGTCCCGTTGCTGGAGGCTCCGGCAGATGCGGATGCTGTTCTGACGGAGCAGCGGCGCGCGGATCCGCTCTTTGATCGCTGGGTGCGGAGCAATACGCATGTTCACCGCGATCCGGGGCATATCATTGCGACTATTTCTCTGAAGCCGGCGGGCGGGATTCCGGGGGATGCGACTTCTGCGCAGATCGGGCGTCTGGCGGATCTGGCGGATGCGTATTCGTTTGGGGAAATCCGGATCACGCATTTGCAGAATGTGGTTCTGGGGCATGTCCGCAAGGACCGGCTGCGGGATCTGTGGCTTGGACTGTCGGAAGTCGGGCTTGCGGAAGCGAATATCGGGCTGATCGGCGATATCGTGGCGTGCCCGGGGTTGGATTACTGTGCGCTGGCGAATGCGCGGTCCATTCCGATTGCGCAGAAGCTGGGGGCGCGTTTTGCGGATACGGCGCTTCAGGCGGAAATTGGGGCGTTGCGGATCAATATTTCGGGCTGCATCAATGCCTGTGGACACCATCACGCCGGGCATATCGGACTTTTGGGCGTGGACAAGCGTGGAGAAGAATTCTTCCAGCTGACGGTTGGTGGCCAGGCTGAGAATGGTGCGGCGATCGGGACGATTCTGGGGGCGGCATTGCCTGAAGACGAGACTGTGGATGCGATCGCACGGCTGGTGGACTGTTATCTCGGGCGTCGGGAGAGTGGAGAGACGTTTCTGGAGACTCTAACGCGTCTGGGGCATGAGCCTTTCAGGGAGGCGGCATATGAAGCTGTTTGAACTCGGTGAGCGGACCGCGCAGGTCCATGACGTACTGGTGACGGTTGGGGAGCTGGCGGATCGGGATAATGCGCGGGCTGTTCTGCTGGAGAGTGCGGACGATCCGGCGCTTCTGCGGCCTTATCTGAACCGGCTGGATCTTGTGGTGCTGCGGTTCCCGATTTTCAGGGATGGGCGTGGGTTCACGCAGGCCCGGGAGCTGCGTGAATATCTGCGGTTCTCCGGCGAGATCCGCGCGGAAGGGCATATTCTTGCGGATCAGGCGGCATTTCTGCGCCGGTGTGGGGTCGACAGTGTCGTTCTGCCGAAGAACGGCAATGGGGATCCGGGGCTTTGGGAGAAGCAGCTTCGGCAGTTTCCGGTTGCATATCAGCGGTCGGTTCTGCCGGAGCGCTCCGCAGGGCCGGGGCTGCGGGTTGAGGAAGCCTCTTAACGGGCGCCGAACCAGCCGCGTCTCCAGAACCAGAGCAGAGGCAGGATAACCGACAGCCCCATCAGAATCAGGCTGTAGGGGTAGCCGTATTTCCATGACAGTTCGGGCATGTCGTGGAAATTCATGCCGTAGATACCTGCGATCAGGGTTGGCAGGATGCCGATGGCGCTGACGACGGTCAGGACCTTCATACCGTCATTTTGTTCGATGCTGATGAAGCCGAGTGTGGCGTCCAGAAGGAACTGGACCTTGTTGACGGTCTGGGCATCGAAATCGTTGAGGGACGCAATGTCCCGTCCTGCGACCTTGATGCGGGTTTTCAGGGCCTGCGGCTCACTCTCGGTTCTGTCACCGAGATAGATGAGGACGCGGTCGAGGCCGAGCAGGCTGTCGCGGATCATGGAGGCGAGGTCGCCGCTGTGACCGAGGCGGCGGAGGGTTTCGCGCAGCATTTCGGCGGCCCTGGCCGGATCGCGGGGGCTGCCGGTACTGAAAACGCGTTTGGAGATGGCGTCGAGGTCCCGGCCGAGACCTTCCAGGATGTCGGCGAGGCGATTGATGACTTCCTCGATGATTTCAACGAGGATTTCGTTGGCGGAAGGATTGCCTTTGGCGGGATCACGTTCGGCCTGACGGCGACCAACGATGTCGAAGCCATAATAGTCGGTATAGCGGACCGTGATGAGGTGTCTGTCTGTCAGGACGAAGCCGATGGGCAGGGAAAAGGCCGTATTTTCCTCTCGCCGGACGAGAGGGGTCGAAAGATAGAGGGTGCCATCCTGTTCGTGGTGGCGGGAGGAGCTTTCGATTTCCTCAAGCTCGTTCCGGCGGGGAATATGGGTGTTGAGGGCTTTTTCTGCGCGGGCGACCTCGTCGAGAGTCGGGTTGATGAGGTCGAGCCAGACCGCGTTGGAGATATCGACGTCCGGGCCGGTTTCCCGGGCCGGAGCGCCTGCGGGGCGCACGAGGAACATCAGGCGGATCCTTGGGGGCAATGGAAAGGCTGTGAGGCTTCCTCATGTCTTGCCTGAGGCGGGATCGCAAGGTCCTGGTCGGGAATTGTTGCGGAACATGCCTGAAAGCGGCGAGACGGATGGACGGCAGGGGCTGCTCTTGGTATCGCATTGGAGCCCTGAAGTGGAACCGAGTGCGGTATGACGAACACATCTTCCCCCCTATCTTCCTCTCTGGCCAATTCGCTTCGTTCCGGCCCTGACGAACGGGGACGGTTCGGAATTTTTGGTGGTCGCTTCGTTGCGGAAACGCTGATGCCGCTGCTGTTCGAACTGGACGAGGCCTATCGCGCGGCGCAGGCCGACCCGGCGTTCCGTGAGGAGCTGGACTATTACCTGAAAGATTATGTCGGTCGTCCGAGCCCGTTGTGGTTTGCCCGGCACCTGACGGAAGAGCTTGGCGGGGCCAAGGTCTATTTCAAGCGTGAAGAGCTGAACCATACGGGCTCACACAAGCTCAACAACGTCATGGGGCAGATCCTCGTAGCCCGGCGGATGGGCAAGACCCGGATTGTTGCGGAGACGGGTGCGGGGCAGCATGGTGTGGCGACGGCGACGGTCTGTGCGCTGTTCGGTCTGAAATGCACCATTTACATGGGCGCGACGGACGTTGAGCGGCAGAAGCCTAATGTGTTCCGGATGCATCTGCTGGGTGCGGAAGTGAAGCCGGTGACCGCCGGTGCGGGCACGCTCAAGGACGCCATGAACGAAGCCATGCGCGACTGGGTGGCCAATGTCGCGGATACGTATTTCCTCGTGGGCACGGTGGCCGGGCCGCATCCGTATCCGGAGATGGTTCGTGATTTCCAGTCCGTGATCGGGGTCGAGACCAAGGAGCAGATCACTCAGGCCGAGGGGCGTCTTCCCGATGTGATTGTCGCGGCCATTGGTGGCGGTTCGAACGCGATGGGGATTTTCCATCCGTTTCTGGATGATGCGGATGTAAAGCTGATCGGTGTTGAGGCAGCGGGGCACGGGCTGGATTCCGGGAAGACGGCTGCGTCCATTTCCCGTGGGCGGCCGGGCGTGCTGCATGGCAACCGGACCTATCTGCTCCAGGACAAGCACGGGCAGATCGAGGAAGCGCACTCGATCAGCGCGGGGCTTGACTATCCGGGGATCGGGCCGGAGCATTCCTGGCTGAACGATATTGGTCGCGCCGAGTATGTCGGTGTGACGGATGACGAGGCTCTTGAGGCGTTTCAGGTCTGTACGCGGACGGAAGGCATTATCCCGGCACTCGAATGTGCGCATGGACTGGCGCATGTCATGAAGATCGCGCCGGCGATGGCGAAGGATCAGATCATCGTCCTGAATGTCTCGGGTCGTGGAGACAAGGATATCTTTACTGTGGCGCATCATCTGGGAGTGAAGCTGTGAGCCGGATCCAGACACGTTTTGCAGCTCTGAAAAAAGAAGGGCGCGGGGCGCTGATTCCGTATCTTCAGGCCTGTGACCCGGATTATGACACCTCGCTGGAGCTGCTGCGGGCGATGCCGGCGGCGGGGGCTGATCTGATCGAGATCGGTGTGCCGTTCTCCGATCCGTCCGCAGACGGGCCGACGATTCAGGCGGCGGCGCTTCGTGGGCTGAAGGCTGGGGCGACGCTGGGACTGGTGCTTCAGATGGTCCGGGCGTTCCGTGAAACTGACAGTGAGACGCCGATTGTCTTGATGGGGTATCTGAACCCGATCGACAGTTACGGTCCGGCGGAGTTCTGTTTCGATGCGGCGCAGGCGGGTGTGGACGGGATTATTGTTGTCGATATGCCGACCGAGGAGGCAGACCTGCTGGATGCGCATGCGCGGGAAGCCGGGCTGGACATCATTTCTCTGGTGGCGCCGACGACGTCAAATTCCCGTCTGTTTCATGTGCTGAGGGATGCGACCGGGTTTGTCTATTATGTGAGCATTACTGGGATTACCGGTACGAACAGTGCGAGTGCCGCGGATCTGGAGAAAGCGCTGCCGCGCATTCGGGAAGCGACCGGTCTGCCTGTGGCGGTGGGTTTCGGGATTTCCACGCCGGAACAGGCGCGGACGGCGTCGCGGATCGGGGATGCGGCTGTTGTGGCCTCTGCGCTGATCAAGACCATGGCGGGTACGCTTGAAGACGGGCAGGCGACGGAGCGGACCGTTCCGGCTGTTCTGGAGCAGCTTGAGGGGCTGGCTGCGGCTGTCAGAGCTTGATCTTCGGGTCTGAAAGATGTGGTTCCGGCAGGCAGGGCCTGCCGGAAAAGGTCTGATCAGGTGTTGTTACGCAGGGACAGTCCGAACAGGGCGGTTGAGAAGCCTGCCATCAGCAGTTCCACAGCGATGAACATGCCGATCAGCCAGAGGCCGGACCAGGGCAGCGTCATGTAGAGCAGGATGCCGACGAGCAGTGTAATGAGGCCGCTGAAGGCGAGCATGATCCAGCTTCTGTTGTTGCGATGGCCTCCTGCCCAGAAGGTCCGGGCGAGGCCTGCAAAGATCAGGCAGCCTGCGAGAATGGCTGTGATGAAGATCGAGCCGGTTGCGGGTTCCTCGATCAGGAGGATACCGCCGAGGATGTAAAGGCCGCCGATCAGCCCGGACAGCCACTGGTTCGGGACGGGAAGGCCGCGATGCGCGAAGCTCTGCATGATCTGTGCGACGCCGCCGACGATCATCAGGGCGCCAAGGATCACCATGCTGGCGAGGGTTGTGGCGATGGTATCGAGGGCGGCCAGAATGCCGAGGACGATCAGGAAAGCGCCGAAGCCAATGAACCAGCCGGGCTTGAGGCCCTGGGGATTGGTAAACCGAAGGGTGTTGAAACTGTCGGACATGGGTTTCTCCGTTTGGAAGCGTGGTCTGTTAACAGGGTCTGTAATGGCTGGTCGGTGTTGGAGGGCCTGCCGGTTTTGGGACACAACGCGTCATATCGTGGTTCGTATCAGGGAGGATGACATGTTTTGTATGGTCGGCGGGAGAGATAAGGTGCGGCAGCTGATGGATGGGCTGGCATAATCGATGGCCTGGCGTTAAAACGCGCCCAGAGAATGTGGCCCTTCGCCGGGCTTTACCCCCTACTCCGTCCTTTGTTCTGAAGGCGGGCAGAAAGTAATGAGACGACATGAGCTGGATGACCGACTACGTCCGACCCAAGCTGCGTGGCCTGCTTCAGCGGGATGTGCCGGACAATCTGTGGACCAACTGTGAATCCTGCGGGCAGATGATGCTCACCAAGGAGCTGGAGCGTTCCGAGAAGGTCTGTCCGCATTGCGGCCATCATATGCGTGCGACGGCGAAGGAGCGTCTGGGCTGGACGTTTGACGGCGGGGAATACACCACCATCGAGTTGCCGAAGATGCCGATCGATCCGCTGGGGTTCAAGGATTCCAAGCGTTATACGGACCGTCTGAAGGATGCGCGGAACAAATCCCATCTCGATGAAGCGCTTGTGGTTGCGCATGGTCTGATCAAGGGGCAGAAGGCCGTAGTTGCGGTCATGGCGCCTGAGTTCCTGCTTGGGACCATGGGGGCTGCGCTGGGTGAGGCATTTGTGGCGGCCTGTCGTCTGGCTGTTCTGCAGAAAGCGCCTCTGGTGGTCTACACGGCTTCGGGTGGGGCGCGGATGCAGGAAGGCGTTGTCAGTCTGATGCAGATGCCCCGGACGACGATCGGTGTGCAGATGCTTCAGGAAGCGGGTCTGCCCTATGTTGTCGTCTTTACGAATCCGACGACGGGCGGTGTCTCGGCATCCTTTGCGATGCTGGGGGATGTGCATATTGCCGAGCCTAACGCGCTGATCGCGTTTGCGGGGCCGCGCGTCATTCAGGATACCGTGCGTGAGAAACTGCCGGAAGGCTTTCAGCGGTCGGAGTATCTGCGCGAGCATGGGATGGTCGATATCGTAGCCAAGCGGTCCGAGCTTCCGGAACTGCTGGGGCGGATTCTGGGCATTATGACGCGCCAGAAAACCGTTTCTGACGCGGCGATCTGATGACTGCGGAGCGTGGGGCGCCTGTTCGGCTGTCCGGCGAATATCGGGGGCGGTCGGGTGCCGTGCTTGCGCGCCTGCAGGAGCTTTATCCGGCGCTGATCGACCTCTCGCTGGGACGGCTTGAGGTGCTCCTGGCGAAGCTGGGCCATCCCGAGTGTCATCTGCCGCCTGTCATTCATGTGGCGGGTACGAATGGCAAGGGCAGTACATGCGCCAATCTGCGGGCGATTGCCGAAGCAGCCGGGTTGCGGGTGCATGTCATGAGCAGTCCGCATCTGGTGAGCGTGACCGAGCGGTTCCGGCTGGCCGGACGGTTGGTGGATGAGGATGTGCTGGTTGCCGCGCTCGAGGAAGTCGAGCAGGTCAATGCAGGCGCTCCGATTACGGTTTTCGAGGTTCTGACGGCCGCGGGGTTTCTGCTGTTTTCGCATGTGCCTGCGGATCTGGTGGTTCTGGAAGTCGGGCTTGGGGGGCGGTTGGATGCGACCAATGTCGTGTCGAAGCCTGCTGTCTGTGTGATTACGCCGGTCAGTCTGGATCATGAAGCGTTTTTGGGTGGCACTGTCGCGGAGATTGCCGGGGAAAAGGCTGGGATCATCAAGGCCGGAGTTCCGGTTGTTTCGGCCGCTCAGGCGCCGGATGCACTGGACGTCATTCGGCACCGTGCTGAGGAACTGGATGCGCCGCTTCGGGTGGTGGGACAGGATATTTTCGTCACTGAGCGAATGGATGGTCTGGATTACCGGGATGCGGACGGGACGCTTTCGCTGCCTTTGCCGGCATTAAAAGGCCAGCATCAGGACGGGAATGCGGCGCTGGCCGTAGCGGCTCTGCGTGTGTCTGGGCTGAAGCTGCCGCCTTCCGCCTATCAGGGTATTGCCCGGACATTCTGGCCTGCACGCTTGCAGCGGCTGGACGGCCTGCTGGCCCAAATGCTGCCTGAGGGGTGGGAGCTGTACTTGGATGGCGGCCATAACCCCGATGCCGGGCAGGTGCTGGGGGCGGTTCTCGACGGCTGGAAAGATCGGCCTGTCCACGTGATCGCGGGGGTGAAACAGACCAAGGATGCGTCGGGTTTTCTGAGGCCGATTGTTGAAAGGGCGACGTCGGTTCAGGCTGTTTCAGAGCCGGGGCAGCATCTGGCGATGTCAGTTGAGGAAATCGTTGCAGCTTCTGGCGGACGTGCGATTGCCGGACCGACGGTCAGAAAGGCGCTGGAGCGTCTGGTTGCCGCAGGGGGTGCTCCGGCCCGGGTGCTGATCTGTGGTAGCCTTTATCTGGCGGGTGTGGTTCTGGCAGAGGATGGCTGGATCGCCAGTTAATCCGTTTCTGGTGACAGAGCGGGATGTTAGAAGGGCGCGTGAACATGATCGAATTGCATTCCTCTCCGTCCGCTTCTGATGTTTCCTCGAACGATGGAGATCTGGGTCTCCTGCTGAGGCGCAGTCCTCCGTCCAGCGTGGCTGCCGAACAGGCGTTGCTGGGCGCCATCCTGACGAACAACAAGGCGTATGAGCGGGTTTCGGACTTTCTGGAGCCGGCTCATTTTTCTGATCCGCTGAATGGTCGGATCTATGAAGCGATTGCTCGTCGGATCGAGCGGGGGCAGTTGGCTGATCCCGTGACCATGCGGGCGGAATTCGAACATACGGGCGTTCTGGATGCGGCGGGTGGGCCTGCGTATCTCGCCAAGCTGCTGACGGCGATGGTCGGAATCGTTAATGCGGGTGATTATGGGCGGGTGATCCATGATGCCTGGGTGCGGCGGCAGCTGATCGATATCGGTGAGACGGTCGTGAACAATGCTTTTGGAGCGCGGCCGGATCTGGACGGATCGGATCAGATCGCGGCATCCGAAGAAGCGCTGTTCAAACTGGCGACGGAGCGGGGCCAGGAAGGCGGTTTTGTTTCGTTCACCAATGCGCTGACGGAAGCAGTCAAAGTTGCGACCAAGGCCTATCAGCGGACAGGCGATGTGGTGGGGCTCACGTCGGGTTTGCGGGACTTCGACAAGCGGACAGGCGGTTTGCATCCTTCCGATCTGATTATTCTTGCAGGGCGTCCTGCGATGGGCAAGACGGCGCTTGCGACCAAGATTGCGTTCTCGGCGGCTCGGTCGATTCTGCGGGATGCTGAGGATAGTGGGGAAAAGCCCAAGGGGTCGGTCGCTATTTTCTCGTTGGAAATGTCGTCCGAGCAGTTGGCGACCCGTATTCTGTCGGGCGAAGCTGAGGTCTCGGGTGAGAAAATCCGACGTGGCGATATCGGGCAGAAGGAATTCGACCGGTTTGTCCGTGTGGCGCGGGAGCTTCAGAGGCTGCCGCTTTATATTGATGATACGCCGGCGATTTCCCTGTCCGCCATGCGAACGCGTTGTCGACGTCTGGCTCGGACGCAGGGGCTGAGCCTTGTTGTTGTGGATTATCTTCAGTTGATGCGGCCTGCGATCGGGACCAAGCCTGACAGCCGTGTTCTGGAAATTTCGATGATTACGCAGGGGCTCAAGGCGATTGCGAAAGAGCTTTCTGTTCCGGTGATTGCGCTGTCCCAGCTGTCGCGTCAGGTCGAATCGCGTGAAGACAAACGACCGATGCTGTCGGATCTGCGCGAATCGGGCTCCATCGAGCAGGATGCGGATGCGGTCATGTTCGTTTATCGCGACGAGTATTATCTGCAGCAGCGTCAGCCCAAAGACAGTGCCTATGACAGCAACGACAAGTTTCAGGTCGCCACAGAAGAATGGCAGCGCAAGATGGCGTTGGTGCATAACAAGGCTGAGCTGATTCTTGAGAAGCAGCGCCACGGGCCTACTGGAATGATCCAGTTATATTTCGAAGGCGAATATACCCGATTTGGAGATCTGGACGTTATTCACGAGTAGCGCTCCGCAGAGGGTGAGTACTGTGAAAAACATCGCGATTTAGGAAAGGGGTCCCGTTAATGGGGCGCGCTTTAGAGGCGGTAAAATCGTTACGGCCTTTTCGAGAATTCCGCGATTAAGGAGCGGACACAGAACGTCGCAATCGGTTAATTAATACAAAACCGGTGCGATTTTAACGAAAATCCCGTGCTTGAAAAAAGCTGAAATATGAAACTCTTCCCATCAGTTTTGCGGGAAAATCCCGAAAGGGGGAAGGTGTTTTTTGTCCTGGATCATGGCTGCAATGCGAGAAAGTGGTAGCAGCTAAAACCTGTCATAATGGCTCAAAGCCACATTTGTTTCTTGACCCAGTGGCAAAGTGCCATTAATTTATCGTTAATCGGCAGTCGCCATGGGGGTGGCTGACGAGGAAGGAAGGGAGCCGGTCATGAGTTTGGAATATCTGATGACCGGAAATGTTTCTGATTTGTTCATTCCATCGATGAAGCGAATTGATCGTGTTGTATCGAATGGGGGCACTTAGATGCGTACGGAAACCAGTGAAACGGCCACTAATGGATCTCCTCATCTGGTCTCTTGGGCGGATCAGGTGTGTCGGAAGACGTGTTTCTGTCCGTGTTCGGAGCCATGTCTTGCCGCTGGAGCACCAGTTCTGGGTGCAGGGCAGCCAGCCGCAGGGCCAGTTCTTCGTCGGTACGACCGTTCAGGACGCCTTTCAGAAGAAAATCGGTCGATACGCGCAGCCGGTTCGAGAGCGCCGCGATGAGAAAGACGCTGGGCGCACGGTCGCCGCGTTCGATCTTGTTCAGCGTGGAAGCATCCACGCCCAGCAGGCGGGCGCATTCGCTCTGGTTGGGCATGACGAGCTCACGGGCCCAGGAAATGCGAGTTCCGATGGCTCGTTGGAGTGTGGTCAGAGAGTCAGGGCGCTTGTGTTTGGCCATGAGGCCTTTTTAGCAATGGCTTTATGCCAAATCCAGAAGAAGTTTTTTTTATCACATGCTGTGGCATTTTGCCAAAATTAATCAAAGTTTCGTACTGAGGAAGGCTATTGAAATGAGGCAGGTCAAATCAGGTTCCGTACCGCGTCGTGTATCCGCAAGCTCCCTTGCTGCCATGCTTGCATCTGATGGTTGGCTACCCGAGCGTGGAAGTGCGCGCAAGGGGCGTCGTCGTTCCGCTCAGAAAACATCCGGGGCATCGTCGCTGCGGACGCGGGTGATCACGGACAGGGAGACGACCGACGCTCTTCCTGCGGGGCATCCTGTAACCTGGAATGCGTTGTGGGGAGCCGATCTGGTGCCGGTTTTTCCGGGATTGCAGCCGATGGGTGGGCGTGACACCGGCATGGAGATCAACTGATGTTCGGCATGGTGCAGGAAGTGCCTTTGGCAGGTGGTCATGGGGGATCTGAAGTCATGGTGAAGCCGACTGCGGAACGGTATCAGCATTCCGAGATCCGTGAGGGAGACAAGATATTCCGGGTCGTGAATGCGGTGCAGTCCATGTATGATGCGGGCGATATCGGAGATGAGGAACTGGCGGCTGCGGATCGCTGGTATCGCGAATATGTTTTTGCCTCTCTTGGGGTGATGGAAAATCCATCGTCTGACGGTCGTGTCCGGGAGCGGGGTGACATCCACACATGGATGATCGGGCGCGGGCAGTGTTCTGCGCGGATGACCCAGATCCGCGAGATGCTTGGTCTTTGTGCGCATGTTCGTCTCGAGATGCTTCTGGCGCGTGAGATGTCGTTTTCGGCCATGGCGCGTCACCTTTATCCTGCTTTGTCAGAGGGGCGTGCGCGGATGAAGGTTTCGGCCCAGTGCGCGCTGCTTCTGGAGCAGCTTGCACATGTTTATGATGTGATTTCCAAAAAGAAGAACAGGAAAAAATCCTGTTAACGATAAATTATCGCTTGCTATCTGAGCGCAGTTTTGATATAAAGAATGCATACTGAAGAATTATACATAAATATCCAAAGCCGATCTCCTTAAAAGGAGGCCGGCTTTTATTTTGGAAGTTTCCTGATCGATGGAAAAATGTGACATTTCTTCTGGTAGCGTTGTGTTGTCTGGTCGCCAGACATTTATTGTCCTTCAAAAAAAATCAGACTCAATCGTGGGGTGTCCTCTTGTTTATGAAGGGGAGCCGCTTCATCGGGCTGATGTCGCTCTGGAGTGGCATGAACTGGTGGATGCCGGTCTTTCACGTCTCGATGTGAGGTGCAGGTCCATTCCCTGTCAGCGCCCGGTTCTTTCTGTCCGGATGATTGGGCAGGTTGCGCCGGCGACCCTTGCGCGTGTGGCAGTGCGGGCCGAACGGGAGCAGGCGCAGCGCAATGTGGAGACCCAGGCACGGAAAGGAACGTGTCAGAGCGGACGTTCGCGGCCCAAGCCGGTCCGGACTGTCTGGCTGGAGGGGGGCATGATGATGAGCCGCAGGGAGGCTGCGCTGAGAGCGGGCTGATGGTCGGCTCTCGGGTCGATCTGGGGAAAAGGTTGAAGCAGATGGGTGAAGAAATATCCGGTAAGTGTTCCTTGCGGCGGGAACAGTCAGAAGAACGGAAAAAGAGATTTCTCGAGCATCTGTCTGTGAGTGGAAATATTTCGGAAGCCGGACGTGTTGCGGAGGTCCGGCGGAGTACGCTGTATCTCTGGAAAGAGGCGGATAAGGATTTTTCATCCCGCTGGGAGGATGCTCTTGAGGAGGCTGCGGACGCTCTGGAAGCGGAAGCGCGGCGCAGGGCGGTAGAGGGATATGATGAACCCATTACGTATGCGGGACGTGTTGTCTGTGATCCGGACACGGGAAATCCCATTGTCCGCAAACGCTACAGCGACGGCTTGATGGCGTTTCTGCTTCGGGCGCATCGTCCGTCCCGTTTCAGGACTGGCATGGAGGCTGATGGGCGTTCGGGGACGATCTCGATCAATATCAGCAGTGATGACAGCGCCCTTTAGGCTCAATGACTCGCAGCGTGAGGCGGTGCGGCTGCTTGGTGGGCCAGCAAGGCATATTCTTCTGAGAGGTGGGTCGCGGTCGGGAAAGACCTTTGTTCTGGTTCGGGCCGTTGTGATACGGGCGCTGAAGGCCTCGCAAAGTCGACATGGCATTTTTCGTCATCGTTTGACGGCGCTGAAGGCGTCGGTTTTGCGGGATACGTTTCCGAAGGTCATGCGGATGTGTTTTCCGCAGGTCGGGTGGAAGCTGGACCGGCAGGATTGTGTTGTGACGTTCCCGAATGGATCGACGATCTTTTTCGGGGGGCTGGATGACGAGCAGCGGACCGAGAAGATTTTGGGTCTGGAATTTGCGACGGTTTATTTGAATGAGGCCAGTCAGATCAGTTATGGCGCGCGGAATATGCTTCTGACGCGTCTGGCACAGAAGACGGATCTTGCGGTCAAGGAATATATAGATGCCAACCCGCCGAGCATGGGGCACTGGCTTTATGCGCTTTTCGAAAGCGGGATTGAGCCCAAGTCGGGGGAGCCGCTGGAGGATCGGTCGCTGTATGCGACGATGATCCTGAATCCGCAGGCGAACCGGAACAATCTGAGCGAGGATTACCTTGCCAGTTTGGAAGCGCTTCCCGAGCGGGAAAAGCGGCGGTTTCTTTATGGTGAATATCAATCGGTTGTTGAAGGCGCGCTGTGGCGGCTGGAGATGTTCCGCCGTGAGACGGCGATTACGGCGCAGAGCCGGGCGGATGTCGCGGCCCGGATGCGGCGTATTCTGGTGTCTGTTGATCCTTCGGGCGCTGCGGGACCGGAAGATTATAGGTCCGACGAGATCGGGATTGTGGTCTGCGGCGTTGATGCGGCTGGTGTGGGGCATGTTCTGGAAGATCTGTCTGCCAGGGATAGTCCGGCGGGCTGGGCTGCCAGGGCCCTGCGGGCATTTGATGAATGGGGTGCTGAACGCATTGTTGCGGAGCGGAACTTCGGCGGGGCTCTGGTAGAGGGCACGATCCGGAGTGTGCGGGCGCATGCCTCGGTCAAGCTGGTGACGGCGGCGCGGGGGAAGGCGGCACGCGCAGAGCCGGTTGCAGCGCTCTATGAGGTTGGCAGGGTTGTTCACCATGGCCGGTTTACGGCTCTGGAGGATCAGCTCTGTCACTTCTCGGTCAGCGGATATCGCGGGCCACGATCTCCGGATCGGGCGGATGCGATGGTCTGGGGGCTGAGTGAACTGATGCTTGCCGGAAGTGGCGGCATGACGGGCTGGAGTCCGTCTGGATTTTCGCTGGCGCGCTGAGCCGACCTTTTCAGGTCGGTAAGCGGCCTGAAACAATGGAGAACACATGGACTGGTTGTCCCTGCAACAGCGTTATGCTGTTCCTGCGGGTGCGTCCGCGCGGACGGCGCGGCTGCTGGCGCTCAAGCGTGTTCTGGACGGCACGCAGTATGATGCTCTGTCGCATCCGTTCTCGATGGAGAAGTCGGGAGCGGGCGAATATATTCCGTTATCCAGTCGTCGTCCTTCGGTCCGGACCAATCTGTGCCGGACGGTTGTGGATGAGTCGGTTTCGCTGCTGTTTGGCGACACGCACTGGCCCGGGCTGGTGACGGATGATGCGCGTGTAACGCATGCCATGAGCACATTCGCGTCGCAGACCAGGCTGGCGTCGCTTCTGATGGAGGCGGCGCGGCTGGGTTCTGTCGGATCGGTTGCGATCCTGTTCGAGGTGTCGGCAGGGGTTCCGAAGCTGTCTGTTCTGGAAACGGCGTATCTGACGCCGTTCTGGGATGAAGCGACGGGGGAATTGTTGCGGGTCGAGGAAAGGTTCCTGGTTCGGGGACGGGATCTGGCGGCGCAGGGCTATCCGATTGCGGGTGAGCTTCTGGGCGCTCAGTTCTGGTGGCAGCGGGTCTGGACGCCGGTCGACTGTGCGGTGTCCGTGCCCTGGCTGGTGGGAATGGATGGCGGCGTTCGGGATGAAAGCCGGTCCGTTCGGCATGGGCTGGGGTTTGTGCCAATTGTGTGGACGCGCAATCTGGGTGGGCCCTGTGGGCGCGATCCTGAAGGCGAGTGCACGTTCGAGCGGGCCATCGATACGGTGATCGAAGCGGATTATCTGCTGTCTCAGGCGGGGCGGGGGCTGAAATATGGCTCCGATCCGACGCTGGTCCTGAAAACGGGTGGTTTTTCCGACGGGGTGGCGCATCAGGGCGGTGCGGCTGCGGCGCTGACGCTTCCGCCTGAGGGAGATGCGAAGCTTCTGGAGATCAACGGAAATGCTGCGGGTGCGGTGCTCGATCATTATCGGGAACTGCGGCTGGTGGTGTTGGAACAGCTTCACGGAAACCGTGCGCATGGTGACCGGGTTGGCGGGGCGCAGTCCGGCAAGGCCATGGAGATGATGTGTCAGCCGCTGATATGGCTGGTGGATCGTCTGCGGCATTCCTACGGGGAAGGTGCGCTGCTGTCGATTTACCGGATGGCGTGTCGCTTTTCCTGTGTTCTGGAAAACGGGCTGCGGCTTGGCGGAGAACTGGTCAAGGATCTGCCGTATTGTCGCATGAGTTTGCGGTGGCCGGCGTGGTTTCCGTCCACGGACCCGGAGTTGCTGTCTCTGGTGCAGGGACTGGTGGTGGCGGTCTCCAATGGAATTCTGAGCCGCGAGACTGCGGTTCGGATGTTTGCAATGGCATCGGGAAATTCTGATCCGAATACGGAATGGAAAATGCTGGAGCAGTGGTGTGCTTCTGAACAAGCATGAGTGTTGACGGGGGAATGATGTCCGGAACTGATGACACCATTGAGGATGTGGATGCTCTGCGTCAGGCGCTGAATGAAGCGCGGAGCGAAGTTGAGGCGGTCCGTCAGGAAATGACGGATGTTGTGACGCGGCAGGAGACGCTTCAGCGTAATCATGAAGAAGCGCTGGCCCGGATGCGGGAGGACAGTAACCGGGAGGTTATTGTGGCGGCGCTCAGGGCGGAAGCGATCCGCAATGGTGCACATAATCCTGATGATGTTGTGCGGCTGATTGATCTCAACGGGATCGAGCGGGGCGAAGACGGCTCGGTGGTCGGTGTGTCCGAAGCTTTGCAGCAGGCCCGTCAGGAACGGGCCTATCTGTTTGGTGAGGTATTGAGGCCTGGATATTCGAGCGGGACGACGGTCGGGCAGGCTGCGCCTCGTCCGGGTGGGATGGAACCGTTCAATGCGCGGGCCGTCAGCGAGGCGGATTACGAAACGCGCAAATGGCAGTTTCTGGCTCAGAAGTGAGCTTCGGAACGATATTTGACCGGGTCTGATGGCAGGCCGGGTTCAGACAACACATTTACGGAAAAAATACATGAGCATTGATAATTTTCCTGTTCAGCTTCAGGCCGCCATCCAGCAGGGTTTTCTGGCCCGCGAGTTTGAGAATGGCCTGAAATCCCGTCTGGGTTTCCGCCAGGTTGCCGATCGCGAAGTGTTCCCGAACGCCATTGGTGAGACGCTGACGAAAACCCGCAAGAGCCTCAAGGCGCCTGTGACGACGCCACTTAATCCGACGGGAAATACCAATTTTGATAATGGTCTGAGCCCTTCTGGCTGGGCCGTTGAGCAGTATACGCTGTCGATCAACCAGTATGGCGATACGATTGACCTGAACATGGTAACCAGTGGTGTGGGGATTGCGTCGCAGTTTCTGGCCAATGCCAACACCAACGGTGTGCAGGCGATGCAGTCTCTCGACCGGCTGGCGCGCAATACGCTGTTTGGTGGCGCGCAGAATGGTGTGGGCGGCTATCTGGGCGGCAATACACGTGTGACGGCGACGCTCGGGAGCGCTGGAAATACCATTTCGGTTGATGACATCCGTGGTTTCCAGTCCGTGATCGTCAATGGTCAGGTCACGGCGCTCAGTGCGACCTACGGCATGACAGTGACGGTCGGCAGCGATGTCTATACGCTAGTCAATGTTGTGGCCGATGGAACGAACGTATCTACGGCGCCGGGCGGTATTTCGGGGCAGATGACGTTCTCGGCTTCCGTGTCGGTCGCGGATGGTACGGAAGGTCAGGCCGTTGTGGCGTCCACTGCGCCGATGGTGATCCGTCCGAATGGTCGTCTGACGACTGCGGCGTTGCAGACGGCGAGTGCGAACGGTCTGGCAGATACGCTGGGCATTCAGCAGGTTCTGGCCGGTGTGGCGACACTGCGGCGTAACAACGTGCCGATGATCAATGGTGCGTATCACTGTTATCTGGATGATCTGCAGCTTCTGTCGCTCTTCCGTGATCCGGACTTCAAGCATCTGTATCGTGGTGCCTACGGTTCGGAAGAGTATCGTTCCGGACAAGTGATTGAGCTTCTGGGTGTGCGGTTTATTCCGACGACGGAAGCGCCGCAGCAGGCGTCGCTTGGAGCGGGTTCCATTCATCGTGCGCTTCTTCTCGGTCAGGGCGCACTGATCGAGGGCGACTGTGCGCTGACGGGTCATTCCGACATTCCGGATGCCGAGCGGGCGCTGATCGAGATGGTGGACAGCGTGGCGATGGTGACGCGTGAGCCGCTGGATCGACTGCGTCAGATCATTGCGCAGTCCTGGTACTGGATTGGCGGTTTTGCTCTGCCGACCGACGTGACGGCGGACATGACTGTCATTCCGACGGCGACGAACAGCTATCTCAAGCGGGGTGTTGTGATCGAGAGCCTTGGTACGGATGCGCTTGGTCTGACGTTCTGATCTTTTTTCGGCCCCTGTCTTTGAGGCGGGGGCCTTTCTTGCGGGGGGAATGACATGTCCGGAACGGTTGGTTTATCGACGGATATTCTCTCGGAAGGAGAGAAAATGGATGTCCGTCGGTTCTGTGGATATCCCGCGATCGGATCGCGGGAGGGAAACCAGGAATCCTGGCGTTTCTTTCAGGTGGAAGGCGCGCTGGAATGGCGGATGAATTATCTGTCTGCAGCGGAATTACAGCAGATCCGGCTTTATCTGTCGCAGCTTTATCCGCTGGAGACGGCGATTACGGCGTCGTCGGACAATCTGGATACGGCGCGGGCAGCAAGCTGGTATCATAATGGTCGCGAAGTGCAGGATCGGATGATGCTGTTTACGCTGTGGCGTCGTCGTCTGTGTGCGTTTCTGGGTGTGACGGGTGGACTGGAACTGCAGGACGGCCGAGCGATCGTGGTTTGAGGAGAGCGGTGTGCAGCAGGCAATGATCGCAGCCCGGCTCTCCAGGGGATATGCCAAGGCGGCCCAGGTTCTCGGGGCTTCGGGCGAGCAGTATCGTCCTTCGGGCGGTCTGACGCCGATGGATGTGCTTTATGCGCAGCCCATGCTGGCTTTCGATGTGGATGCCGGATTTTCGTTCGAGCGTCCGATCGGATGGGGGATTCCGACGGAATATGTTCTGACGGATCGCCGGGATGATACGCAGGTGGGCGATATTCTTGCTGCGAGTGGCCGGACGTATTTCGTGGCGTCTGTGGAGCCTCTGCGGCCGCCGCTGTGTGTGGTGTGCAGCCGCACGGTCTCGGTCAGTGGTGTTACGGGATTGGTGCAGACGCTCGTCTCGGAGTGTCCGGCGGCCATCATCATGCGCGCGAAGGGAGAATCTTCGGGAAGTGGTGTTCCGGGGGCGACACGGCCGGGTCAGTCCGTGATGTATCTTCCGCTTCTGCCGGGAGTTGTGCTGACGCCGTATATGACGGTCACGACCGATCTGGGGACGACTTATACGGTCAATGCGGTGGAAATATCCGGGTTCGGTATCCGGTGCACCATGTCGTTTCAGCAGGTCTGAGGGGGAGAAGAATGACGGATGCCTCCAAAGTCGGGCTGGCGCTCGCCTATAACTGTGCGCAGGTTCTTTATCCGCAGGGGCCGTCAGGTGTTTCGGTAACGGGGCGGCAGGTGGTGTTGCGGCGGGGATGGCTTTTGCCGAGCGATCTTTTCGCAGCCCAGAATATTCGCAACGACACCGATTTCGTAACCGTTACGATGGCGCCCCGGAAAATGCCGGAATGGGCGGAGCCACTAGGGCGGCCCTGGCGTGTCCAGCAGAAGGTTGAGCCTACGGTCGGGGTTGTCGTGACGGGAGCGACGGTTGAGATCGTCTTTTCCGGGACTGCGACGCCTGTGGGAGTTGTGGCGGTCTGGCTGGATGATATGCCGCGGGGAGGAGAGCCGTCTGCGGCCTATGCGGTGACGGCACAGGATACGCCTGAAACGGTTGCTGCGGCTTTGGCGGCGGCGTTGACTGGCGGTGTGGCGAATGGTGCGGTTGTCAGTGTGCCGGGGCGGGTTCTGAATGGTTATGCCGGTGGGTACGGTCAGTCGGTGCGGGTGACGCGGCGGCAGGCGCAGCTCTATCGGGTTTCGATCTGGACGGCGGATACGACGGCGCGGGAAACGCTGGCATCTGTTCTGGATACCGCGCTGGCGGAGCAGAGTTGGATCACTACTCTGGACGGGTGTGAGGCTCAGCTCCGGTTCCAGAGCGTGGAAGATGTCGACACGATGCAGAACGAAGCATTGTATCGGCGGGATTATTTCTATGAGCTGGTATTCGACACCCTGCAGGTGCAGTGGGCGTCCGAAATGCTGTGCGGGATTGGCACCCTGTCCGCGGGGGAGGGGCTGTCGGCACCGTTCGGAGTTCTGGCGCCCGGGGCGGCGAACCAGACGGTGACGGCAGCGCTGGATGCCATGCAGGCTGTGGTTGCAGCGCAGGCTGCAGCTTCGGCCTATCCGGGTTTGGGCGTCGACCATTTTGGGACGGTGGTTGCGCTCGGCGGCTGACGCAGAAGCTGAGTCACAAGGCTGAAATTTCATCAGGAAAGCGGGTGACCTTCATGGAGGTGCCCGCTTTCTGCATTTTGGAGAGCGATCCGGGGATGTCTCTGGTCTATCAGGCGGGAACGCTGAATACCACGGCACTGACCGTGCCAAATCTTTATGTGCAGATTGCCCAGCCGCAGACGCTGGCCCTGGCCGGCGCGTCATCTTCGGTGCTGGGGATTGTGGGAACCGCTGGCTGGGGACCGGTGGGGATGCCTCTGCCGATCGGGGGCATGAGTGATTATGTCGCGGCGTTCGGCGCCAAGCAGAACAAGACGACGGATGCGGGTCTGGCGGTCAATATCGCCGTGATGCAGGGAGCGTCGACATTCGTGGTTGTCCGTGTGACGGATGGGACGGATGTGGCGGCTTCCGGTGCGCTTGATGGGGTGACGGTTCAGGCTGTCTGCACCGGAAGTGCGGGAAATGGCATTGTTGCTGCAGTGACGGCTACGGGGTCCGGCTATGCGCTTGCGGTGACACATGCCGAGCTGGGTTCAAGGACCTATGGGGGTGCGGACTGGTCCGGGATTGCCGCTGCTGTGGCGCAGGATCTGAGTGCGCTCGTGAAGGTCGTGCTGCCAGAAACGGTGCCGGCCATTGCGGCTGCGAGCGTGACGCTCTCAGGCGGCACGGATGGCGGCGTTCCCACGACAGCACAGTTCCTGGGGCAAGACAGCACGGTCCGGACAGGTATGTATGCGCTGCGGGGGCAGGGATGTGCCGTCGGGCTGCTGCATGGTGTGTCGGATAGCACGTCCTATACAGCGCAGGCGGCGTTCGGGACGTCCGAGGGGGTCTATATGATCGCCGTGGGGCCCGCCGCGGATACGGTGACGAACGCGATTTCCGTCAAGGCATCGAGTGGTCTGGATGCGGCGTCGGTCAAGCTCATGTTCGGGGACTGGCTGTGGTGGGATGATGACAGCAATGGCGTGATCCTCGTGAGCCCGCAGGCGTTTGCCGGGGGCAGGCTGGCCGCGCTTTCACCTGAACAGTCCAGTCTGAACAAGGCGCTGTCGGGGGTTGTCGGAAGCCAGAAGGCCGGTCTGACGGGAAGCAGCGCGACATATTCCACGGCGGAACTGTCCGTGCTGTTTACGGCTGGAATTGACGTGATCTGCAATCCGGCGCCGGGCGGAAGTTACTGGGCGGTGCGGTGTGGGCATAATTCGTCCAGCAAGAGCACCATGAATGGCGACAACTACACACGTTTGACAAACTATATTGCGTCTTCGCTTGCGGGGGGTATGGGTGGTTATGTCGGCGAAGTCATTAATGACACGCTGTTCAGCGATATCCGCTCGACACTTTTGGGTTTTCTGTCGTCACTGCTGTCTCAGGGTATTCTGGGCGTTCAGAATGGTGAACTGCCCTACAGTGTGGTCTGTGATTCGAGCAACAATCCGCAGTCCCGCACGGCGCTTGGATATGTGCAGGCGGATGTGGCTGTTCGATATCAGGGCATCAACGAGAAATTCATTGTCAATCTGCAGGGCGGCGCGTCTGTCACTGTGTCGTCTGCGTCGGGGAGTGTCGGCTAAATGGCAAATCCATACAGCATTGGCCGGGACTGCCGGATTACGGTTCTATGGAATGGTCAGCGGGTTGATCTGAGGGATGTGACGTCTTTCAGTGCGGCTCAGGAAACGCATGCTCTGCGTGCCAATCCGCTGAACGGCGTTCCGCTGGAATTCAATGTTCCGAATGGCTGGCGGGGAGCGTTTCAGATCGCCCGTGCCAATGCGGCGCTGGATAATCTGGTGGCAGCTGTGGAAGCTGCCTACTGGAATGCGGGAACGGTCGGAAGCGGGACGATTTACCAGTACGTTACGGAACCGGATGGTTCGACGAGCACTTGGGAGTTCAGTAATGTTTCCATGCAGCTGAAAAGTGATCCCTGGCAGGCGGATCACATGATCCATCAGACAGTTCAGTTCTTTGCTTCTACGAGGACGAAGATTTCGTGAGTGATTTTCCGCAGGAAATTGTTCTGTCAGATAAGCGCCGTCTGACGTTGCGCGAGATTGATCCGGCGGACATGCTGGATCTGATCGAAGCGGCGGGAAGTGCCATCAATGGGGCTTCGGCATCTGCTTGGCTGGGCTACGCGGAAATGATCTGTTCCGTGACGGCCATTGATGGTGTGCCGGTCCAGATGCCACAGAGCAAGGACGAAATCCGCGACCTTGCGCGGCGCGTTGGAAAGTCTGGGATTGCTGCGCTGACGCCGCTGTTTGAACGTGATGCGGATGACGATATCCTGGACGTCGCAAAAAACTGAGTCGGCACTCCGGGTTTCAGGAGATGCTTTATCTTCTGGATCACGGGGTGCCGTGGGATGTTTTGCGAGGGTGGTCAGGGGCGCGGCGTCTGGCTGCGTGTGTCATTACCGGTGAACGGGAAGGGCATTGTTTTGATTGGGGAATGATGCGTTATCAGGGAGAAATATGATGCGGGAGGCCATCTGGCGGAATATTCTCTTGGTCAGGACATTTTTCGATCAGTCTGCCAGAGGGTTGCTGCGGAGGGGAGAGTCAGTTTCAGCTGTACCCCGTCTGCGAAAACAGGGTGGTGTTACAACGCTTCGCGCCAGAAGCCATCTGGGCTCTGTCATCAGGATCACGCGTTCCGAAACGCAGGCAGTGTCCAATAACCGGGAAGCGCCTGGCACGGGGAAACCTACAGGATTGCGGTATGGAGCGCTTTCCTTAAGGCGGAAAGAAATTCAGCTTTCGATGCCCCGCTCTTCTTCTGTCAGACCTGTTGTTGCTTCAGTGGGGAACAAGGGAAGGGCTAAGCGGGTATCAGCTCTTTCGGTTTCCGCGCGGCAGGTGTTTCAGCCTCGTGTCGAACATAGTCAATATGTTTCGATAAAAAAACATTTTGGTTTTGATACTGGCGAAGGATCCTCGTCGGCAAGACGGATGGGAGTGTTCGGGAAAATCTCCCGTCCGAAGCCTGTCAGGCGGATGGGGACTGATATGCAGTCCGTTGTTCGTGGGGCAACGAGAGGAGCTGGAAACTCGCTGTTTGTGCCGCCACCCAGGACTCTGTTTGCGAAAGACCGAGTGTACGAAACGACCGGGCAGGAGCAGCATCCACAGCATGTTTTTTCAGGATCCCGAACATATCACGACACTGAGGTTGTGAATGATCGTCTGGAACATGAAGTGAGGGGCGGGGATTTTCTGCTGGGTCATCGTGAGGCCCGTCTGGCGGCGCGTCGTTCCGCCGGGGGGGTGGATGAGATCATGCAGCCTCAGTATCCCGGTCGAAGTATCGGGTTTTTCTGACAGAGGAGATATTCCCTGATGGGTGTTGGCCTTTCTGACATAGAAAATGCCATTGGCGCTGTAGGGCGTTTGGGGGCGTCGTCTCCTGTCATACTGGGAAACCTGGTTCTGACGGGAATTGAGGTTCCGGATACGCTTCAGGTTGGTGGCCGTCAGATGCTGGTTGTGCACCGTCTGCCTGGCGGTGGACGGGTTGTGGATGCGCTGGGTAATGATCCGGGACGGCTGGAACTCAGAGGACGTTTTCTGGGCCCTGATGCGCAGATGCGGGCGCAGGCAGTCGAGCGCATGCGTATGGCAGGTGCGCAGGTTGCTTTCTCGGCGGCGGGCCTCTCCGTACAGGTATGGATTGCGCAGTTTACCTATGCCTATCAGGCGAAGGGGGCTGTCTGTTCCTATAAGCTGGTCCTTGAGAGGCCTCAGGAAACGGCGTCCGTTCAGAGTCTGTCGACCTTGTCCGGTTTGCTGAGAGATGACATCGGAAGTGCTCTCGACAGTTTTTCCGGGACCGTTTCGGGTATCTCCGAAGGGGTCTTTACGGCGGCGGGACAGGTGTCTTCGGTTGTCGGGCAGGTGATGCCGCTGGCCAGTCTGGTTGGTGCAGGCGGTTTTGCTTCGAAAGTCACGGATGCGCTGGGGACGGTCAATGGCGTGGCGCAGAGCGGGATGAATCTCGCGACCGTTCCCTCCGCGCTGGCGTCTGTTGCGGGAGGGCTGCAAAATGCGGGAAGCGGTTTGCAGTCCATTATTGCCGGGGCGGGACAGAATGTTGAGGCCATCCAGCCGGTCAACAGTGTTTCGCTGAATACTCTTGGTCAGAATGCTGCACTTCTGAGTGCTGCGGCTGATGCAGGGGGGCTGGTGAACCGGTCTGCGGCGAATATTGCGGTGGCCCAAGGGCAGGAGACGGCTTTGCCGTCGGTTTTCGCATGAGGAAATGATGCAGGATATTATTGTCAGTGCTGCGGATATTTCCCTGTTTCATGTGGCGGCGCGTGAGCTTGGGGATGCGTCGCAGTGGTGGAGAATTGCGCAGGTCAACGGGATGGCTGACCCGGATCTGGGAAGAATTTCTGAAACGGTTGTTCTGAAGGTTCCGTCGGTTGAGCCTGATCTGGTATCTGGTCTGCCTGATGGAGCAGTGGAATGAGTGTCAGAAACCTGGAGGTTCAGGTTCTTTTTGACGGTCAGGTCGATCCTGTTCTGGCGCTTGTGCAGTTTGAAATCGATGCCAGCCGGTATGAGGCATGCGATGTCGCCACTCTCCGTCTAGCTGTCAGAAAACAGGGAGCGGAAACGCCCTGGTTTGAGGGGGAGCAGCCCACGCGGAAATGGGTGACGCTTCAGATGCGGGATACCCAGAATATTGCGGCCGCTTGGACGACCCTGTTTCAGGGGCGCCTTGATCATATCGACTATGTGGCGGAGCACGCCATTCTGGAGATGGAATGTCGTGATGCGCTGGCGGCGTTGATGGATCTGCGTGTTCAGGATGCGTGGCTCAACCATACCCAGCAGGAACTGCTGGAAATCATGGCGCAGGCGGCGGGGCTTGAGGCGCAAATTACCTTGCCTTCGGATCAGGCCACATTGATGGCGGGTCAGTTCTGGCAGATTGAACACAAACGGGGCGCTCTTATGGGGCAGCACCGTTTTCAGACTGCGGCGGATCTCGCGTTTACGATTGCAAGGGACGCTTTTTGCGATCTTTATGCCGACGGAACCTCTCTTGTCTGTCAGCCGCTGGGAGCTGCTTCGGATGCGGGTGCGCAGGTGACGGATATGCGTCATGCGGTTCTTGAAACCGGTATTGCGCGCGATTTGCAGTTGCTGGCTGGCGTGGTCGTTCATATGGCGTCTTGGGATTCCCGGCAAAGAAGTACGACACATGTTTATTACGATGGTGTTTCTTTTTCTCAGGACGCGCCATCGGGAAATTTCAGTATCCACACATTTCGTGTTCCTGGACGTCGGCTGGAAGACTTGCAGAGGCTGGCACGGGGCAAACATGCTCGCATTGCGGCTCATGCGTTGTCTGTCCGAATTAAAATTCCTGGAATTATTGGAATTGCACCGCGGAATTTCATGACTGTAGCGGTGGGAAGCGGCGAAAAAACTCTGGGGGTTGATCAGGTTCTTTCCCACTTTTCTGTGGAGAAGGGGTTTGTGCAGCATGTCGTTTTAAGGGATCGCGGAGGTGAGACATGAATGACGCCCGTTTTGATGCGGCCGCTCTGCAGGGCAGAACGGCCCATACGATGTTTGGGATCGTGTCTGCTGCTGATCCGGTCAATCATGCCGTAAAAGTCCGGATCCAGCCTGAAAACATAGAAACAGGCTGGATCCCGGATGCGTGCGGTGTGCATGCGGGAGATCTGCGGATTGCATGTCCGTCTTCTCCGGGAACGCATGTTGTGTTGCAGCCGGTTGAAGGGGATGGGGAGCATCTGGTGGTGACGGGAAGCGTGTATGACACGGTGGTCATGGCGCCTGTGTCTCCGCTGACGGGTAAGGTTGCACAACCTGGCGAACTGCTTGTCAAAGGCGGGTGCGGTCTGCCGCCGCTGTCTTCGTCGGGAAGTGTGGGGGCGTCATCTTCCGGTGCGGGCTGGCTGCATATTGGTCTGGATGGTGTTGCGGCAGGTGCGGGGAATGCGTCTCTCCTTATCAAGGATGGGACGATAAGCCTTTCTGTTGGTGGAACGGATATTACGCTGACATCTGCCGGACTGACTCTTTCCGGAGGGGATATTCGCACCGACCAGCATTCTCTTAATGAGCATATTCATCTGGCAGGAAGTCAGAAAACGGGGGGGCCGCTTGGATGATCGCTCTTTCGCATGTTTTCGGGAATGATCTGGTTCTGTCCGAAGGGGGTCTTCAGACTGTTTCCGGTACGGAACTCACGAGGCAGGGTCTGTTGAGAAGGCTTCTGACGGTTGCGGGAAATTATGTCTGGCAGCCCGATTATGGGGTGGGGCTTCCGCTCATGGTGGGGCAGGTCATTGCTCCGGAAGCCATGGAATCCGTCATCCGGGCGCAGGTTCAGGAAGATGCCAACGTGGACCCTTCACAGGTCGTGAGCGTGACCGTGACGGATGAAGGGCTGGGCATTTGCAGATGTGATGTTTCGTATGTGGATGCCGGGTCCGGCCAGCAGCAGAGCCTGTCTTTTTCCTACTGAAATAATGAGAGCGGCACAGTATCAAACCGCTCCAAGAGGATGCGATGTCTCTCTCCTTACGTTCTTTTTCCACGACCGTTTCCACTGCGGTGACAACGGCACAGGCATCTTGTTCCCAGTTGCTGGACGTTTCCATCGGATCTCCTGTTCGGGCCCTGATGGAAAGTGTTGGCGGTGTTGGTCTGTGGTTGCAGTACCTAGTGTTGCAGTCGCTGCTGCGGACCCGTCTGTCGACGTCTACGGGGTCGGATTGCGACAGTTTTGTCTATGATTTCGGTATGAGCCGACTGCCCGGTACGGCAGCGACAGGTGTTGTGACGTTTACCTCTTTTCTGGCCAGCGACCAGTCGGCGGTTGTTCCTCCAGGAGTGATCGTGAGGACGGTCGGGGGAATCTCCTTTGCGGTGACGCAGGATCAGACTTTGCCGACATGGTCCGCCTCTGCGGGAGGATATGTGCGGGAAGCTGGCGTTTCAACCTTGTCGGTTCCTGTCGCATGTCAGGTGGTGGGGGCGTCCGGAAACGTTTCGGTCGGTGCGATCTGCCTGATGGGGACGGCTGTGGCGGGGCTGGATACGGTGACGAATAATGCGCCGTTCCTTAATGGTTCCGATCAGGAAACGGATAGTCAGCTGAGGGCACGTTTTCCGCTGTGGCTGGCGGCAAAGGCCTCTGCCAGCAGGGCTGCGGTTGGGAATGCTATTGCCAATGTCCAGACAGATCTGAGCTATTCGCTTCGGGATGGTCTTGATACGGCGGGAAATGCACGCAGCGGGTATTTTACGGCTGTGGTGAATGATGGAAGCGGTGTTCCTTCGGACCAGCTGTTATCGAGCGTCTATGATGCCGTTGATTCGGTGCGGGCCCTCGGGGTCGGTTTTGCCGTGCAGGCGCCTCAGGATCTGACGGTGAATGTGTCCATGGATGTCGTGGTGCCTTCGTCTGTTCCGGTTCAGCAGGCTGTGAGCGCCATCCAGTCGGCTGTGTCCAAGGATATTGCGTCAATGACGGTGGGTGATGGCTATCCGTACAGCCGCCTGTCCTATCTGGCTTATGCCGGTGCGGGCATTACCGTGACGTCTGTTCTGAATGTCCGGTTGAACGGTGGGCAGGCTGATATTCCCGCAAACGGAAACCAGGCTCTCATGGTTGGAAGTATTCAGATCAATGTCACTCAGGGTTGAGGGGGTGAATTCTGAAATATTTGGGCGGATGAGGACTTCTTATGGCTGTATTTAATACATATCCCAAACTCGACTCCCTGACGGGGGAAGAAGTTATAGTTCTGGCTGATTCCAGCGGCACGCGAACCGTTACGGCGACCGTCTCCCAGATTATCGAGGCGCCTGTCAGTGTCACGGCCAGCGGTCAGTTCTATTCCGACAAGGGAGCACAGGTAAAACGGTTTGCGGACCGGCTTCTGGTTGGCGTGGCGGCGGATAATCCAACTCTGAGCGACAGGGCCAGTTCGTCGCAGGATGACTGGCTTTCAGAGACCATGGGGGCAACGTCGATTGGGCCCTGGGCGTTGCAGGATGCCCAGTGTGCGTCGCTTGCCCAGTTTGGCAACAGTGCGTTTGTCGCAGGGTCTCGTACCTCCGATGCCGTAAATGGCAAGTCGTTGCTGGGCTTCCAGCCGAGCTCCATCGGGGTGGCGTCATGGGGAATTTCCGATGACACGTCCAATCCGACAACCACCACGGCTTATGCCTATTATGGCGAAGCCTGGCGTCTGGCCGGAGTGGATTACCAGCCGACTTTCGGAATGGAGCTTGAGGCTGTCAATTTTGGTGGCCTCGCGGTGGGACAGTCGACGCCTTATGCGCCGAATGTTGGCGGTGGTGTGTACGGTATCCAGCTTGGTGCGGGCGGTGGCCAGACGTCGGGTACTTCCGATGCTGCGGCGGGTATGGTGTTCGTTTCCAATCCGAATTCATGGCAGGCGGGCATCGTCTTTGGTGCCCAGTCCCTGACCGGAACGGACGGCAAGGATTCCGGATACGCCTCGGCCGTTTCCCTTGCGCGCAACCAGGCTGTGGAATGGCATACACCTGAAACCGTTTCCGGCGTGGCCGGGGCCAATGTCGGTGCGTTTGTCCGCTCTACAGTGACGGAACGTACCAACGGCATGCGTCAGGAATTTACGGATAACGGGATCCTGTTTGGCAATATTGAAGGTGAAACGCTGTTCTCGGTTGCCAGCATGCCCAGCCCGACCAATGCGCTTCAGGTTCAGGCAGGCGCCGGGACACAGGCCGCGGGTCTGTATGTGCAGGAAGGAACGGGAGGATCCGGAAATCTGGGGCTGTTCCCTGCAAGTGGCGGGGAGTTGCAGATTACGTCTCCGGTGACGGGGACAGGGGGGACGGTGCCGACGGTTGCCAATGGGGGATTCCTGCATATCAACATCAATGGGGCAGATTATCGTATTCCGCTGATGTCTCCAGACCAGGTCGGGGGATGATGGGATGGCGGTTCTCTACGATGAAGACCAGGATATCCTTCGGGCTTCTGATGGCAGCGTCCTGCTGGATACGGGGCCAGCCCCTGGGTCGGTAGAGGATTTTGCGGGGCGGTTCCGGCGTCTTTTGCCGACAGGGTGGTTTCCGCCGGCGCCTCAAGGTCTGGAAGTAGAATCCGCGCCGGTACTGGCGGCGATTCTGCGCGGTTTTGGCGCGGTTCTGTCCGGTATCTGGCAGTTGATGCAGGAATGTTCCCTGCAGATGCGTCTTGCGACGATGAGTGGCGCCTTTCTGGATATGGCGGCCGAGGATTATTTCGGTGACGGCGGACTGGTCCGTCAGTCTTCCGAGCCAGATGTCATGTATCGCAAACGCATCCGGGCCTCTCTGTTTGCCGAACGCAACACCCGTCAGGCCGTAACGGACGCACTTGTCGCGGCGACAGGCGTGCAGCCGGTTATTATCGAAACTCTGAATGCGTCCGACTGCCATGCACTCGCCTGCGCTTCAGCTCCTGCCATGGGTGGAGGATACGGTTATGGTGCGGAGGCCCTGCGTTATGGCAGCCTTCAGGGAGGCCAGTTTTTTGTGGAAACACAGTTGGGAAAAGCCGCAGATCTGGCAACAGTCTGCCGTGTCGTCGATCAGACGGCAGCCATGGGCGTTACCGGCTGGATCAAGGTGAAAAATTAATGGATCGGGCAATCGTTTATGCGGGATCAATCCCGCTCGATACGGATCTTCTGCGGGCCGGGCGGTATACCAAAGCAGCGTTCGGCAATCTGGCTTCGATGCTTTATGGACCCAATATCATGGCGGCGTCCGGTCTGGGGTATTCGGCATCTTCCAGCAGTCTGAACCTGACGATTGATGCGGGTTCTGTTCTGGCTCCCGGCGTCATGGATGCTTCTGCCATTGGTGGCAATGGTGGCGGTCTGGCAGCAGATGCGACGGCTCTTACATGCCAGTATATCAGCGCGGCGTCGCAGACCATCACGCTTCCCGGCTCAGGCAATACCTATACGATTTATGCCCTCTGCTCCGAGCAGGATGCTGATCCGACGGTGCTTCCGTTCTTCAATGCCAGCAATCCCTCCCAGACACAGGCCGGTCTCCAGAACGATGGTGGTACGCTCCCTGTGCGCCGGACGGGCACCATGACCCTGGTCGCTGCGACCAACCCTCCCGTTCCGCCAGCAGGCGGGTGTGTCGTGGCACTTTATACGATTACGGTACCGCAGGGAGCGTCCACGCTGGCGGGTGTGACGGTTCAGCCGGGTCAGGTTTTCTGGCCGACCATTCCGGAGCTGGCGACACAGGCCCTGCTGAAGGCGTCGACCGAGCCCATGACACTTGTGACCGGAAATGGCTCGGTTTCCATTCCGGCCTGGGCGTCCAGAGTGGAACTGCGCGTTATCGGTGCCGGCGGCGGGGGGGCGGCTTCGCAGGCGACGACGACCGCCAGTTCTTTTTCCGGTGCTGGCGGCGGTGGCGGCGGTGATGCCTGGGGCATTTATACCGTTAGTCCGACGCAGGGCAACGGACTTGCGATTACGGTCGGAAGCGGCGGTGGATCCGAACAGACAGGTGGCACGTCTCTTGTCAGCTATCTGGGGCAGACATTGCTGCAGGCTGAAGGCGGACAGGGCGGCACGTTCTATTCCACCACGGGCTCTGCGGGTGGAGTTGGCGGAAACGCATCGGGCGGCACCGTCTGGAATCAGAGCGGAACGTCGGGTGGTGACGGGCAGTGCAACGCCTACACGTTCTCCGGCTATGGAGGAGATGGCCCATGGGGCGGCGCAGGGCGCTGCGGAAATCAGGGGGGGCGCAATGCCACCCGGTATGGTGCGGGTGGCGGAGGCTCCTATTCAGCGACGACCGACGGTGCATCGTCCAGTGGTGGCACGGGATATCAGGGCTGTGTCCTGTATCGTTTCCTGCCCTGACAGGTTCAGTTCAGCGCAGGTGTGTCATCCGCCATATCGGAGGGTGGCATGCTTTTGCTGAACTGTTTCACGTCGTCCGCCGAAACAGGAGAAGCATTGTTTCCCCATGCCTTGCGGATGAATGTCACGACATCGGCGATCTGCTGATCGGTCAGCTTGTGGTTGAACGCAGGCATCGCGATGGAGGATGGAGCGGCCATCATGGCGGGGAGGGTCGCGCCTTCCTGAACGATATGAACGAGCGACACCGGGTCGCTCTGCATCACGACGGGATTGCCCGCCAGTGGGGGGAAAACCGCAGGATATCCCTTGCCGTCCGTACGATGGCAGGCTGCGCAACGGTCAATATAGACCCGTGCTCCCCGTGATGACAGATTCGCTTTGTGAAGCTGGTCCGTAATGGTGGGGTCATAGTTCCACGGTGTCTGGGACTGGTCGGCAGCCTGAAGGCTTTTGAGGTAATGCGCGATAGCCCGCAGATCCTCATCCGTCAGTTTCTGTGTGCCATGCAGCACGGCAGACGTCATGGAACCGAAGACGCTTCCGGTCTCGGCGCGGCCGGTCTTGAGGAACGCCACGATGTCCTCTTCGCGCCAGCGGCCCAGTCCGGTCCGGTTTTCCTGCCGAAGGGAGGGCGGAGTCCAGCCATCCACTACGGCCCCACCAGACAGATAAAGACTGCCACCATCGGCCGTCAGGGCTTTTTCCTGCATCGTGATGGCGCGTGGAGAATGACAGGCTCCGCAATGGGCAGGCCCTTCCACGAGATAGGCGCCCCGCGCAAGCTGGGGATCGGTGAATTCTCCGGCGGTCCGGGGTATGGCCGTGTGAGGCGTGGGGGCAAAAACCCAGCGCCAGACCGTCAGCGGCCAGCGCATGGAGAGCGGCCATGGAATCTCGTTGTCCGGCGTAGGAACGGAAGCTGCTGGAACGCCTTTTCTGAAATAGACAAACAGTGCGTGGATATCGCTGTCTGTCATACGGGCATAAGAGGGAAAAGGCATGGCGGGATAAAGGGTTGAGCCATCACGCCGGATGCCTTCCCGTACGGCGCGGCCAAACTGTGCTTCCGTATAGCGTCCGATCCCGTGTTCGGGATCCGGGGTGATGTTGGTGGAGTAGATTTTCCCCATAGGGAGGGAAAAAGATACCCCTCCGGAATATTCCGGTTTCCCGTGAACGGAATGGCAGGCTGCACAATCGGAGGCCGCCGCAAGATAGCGTCCTTTTTCTGCAGTGGCTTTGTCAGCATCCTGCGCGGTGGCAGATCCCGTAAGCCCGGCTCCGAGAAGGCAGGCGATAAACAGGCGCCACTTCATGCTTTCACCATCGGACCAGGGGATTTGAGATAGGTCGCACGAATGTGGTGTGCGGCCCAGTATGCGAGCGCAGCTACCATTCCTGTCGGGTTGTATCCCATGCCCTGCGGAAACGCATTCGATCCGATGACAAAGACGTTGGACACATCCCAGCTCTGAAGGTAGCGGTTGATCGCGCTGGTCTGGGGGTTATCTCCCATGATGGCACCGCCTCCCAGATGTGTGGTCTGATAGGTGCGTGTGTCGAAGGGCTGACCCGCGTTGAGATGAACCAGATTCATTTTCGTCGCCCCCATGGCGCGGGCAATGGGTTCGATCTTGCTCACGACATACTGGTTCATGCGGATGTCGTTGTCCTTCCATGTGAAGGTCATGCGGAGCAGCGGCTGTCCGTAAGCGTCTTTCCATGTTGGATCGAGATCCAGATAGACATCCCGATACGCCATGTTGCTGCCATGGGCGTCGATACCGAGCGAATGTTTGTAAGTATTGACGAGGGAGTCCTTGTAGGCGGAGCCCCAGCGTGGCGTGCCTCCCCCTCCGGCGCCGAGTGCGGCGGCAATCGGTTTCACACCCGCCTGATTGACCCAGACAGGCGATCCCCCCACAAAACCGAGCGGCCCGTGATCGAAATTCATGCTGTTGAAATCATCAATGGCAACCCCGGCGCCCCCCGCCCCTACGAACTGGTTGGTATAGGTCGAAGGTGGTAGCCAGACGCGTGAGGACGTGATCGTCTGGTAGACGAAATTGCGTCCGACCGTTCCGGTATTGCTGACCGGATCGTAGGGTTTTCCGATGCCCGAGACCAGCATCAGATGCACATTGTTGAACTGGAACGCTCCCAGAATAACCAGATCCGCCGAGAGCGAGATTTCTTTCCGGGTTTTCGTGTCCAGATAAGTGACGCCGGTCGCTTTTGTTTTCGTGCTGTCGAGATCGACGCGCAGAACATGGGCATCCGCGATAAGGGAAAATCCTGGATCCTGCCGCAGGACAGGAAGGATGTTCACGTTGGGTGAGGCTTTTGAATACAGGTAGCAGTCATACCCGCTGCAATAACCGCAGAAATTGCACGGCCCCATCTGGCAGCCGTAAGTATTGGTATACTGACGCGACGCATTGGCCGCAGGAAGCGCGTAAGGATGATATCCGGCATTTTTCGCGGCATCCCGGAAAACCGATGCTGAGAAAGTATCCTTCATCGCAGGGAGTGGGAAATTATCGGAACGATCCGGAGAAAAAACATTCCCGTCTCCAACGATTTTTCCCTGGACCCTGTAAGCTTCTCCCGAAGTGCCGAAGACCTTTTCCGCTTTGTCGAAAAAAGGTTCCAGCTCGTCATAGGTGACGCCATAATCCTGAAGATTCATGCCTTCGGGAATGAATTTTTCTCCATACCGTTCGATCACGGCACTTCGGAGCCTCAGGTCTTCCGGGGCAACGCGGAAATGAACGCCAGACCAGTGCAAACCCGCACCGCCGACGCCTTCGCCGGGCAGGAAGGCTGCGAGCTGCCGGTACGGCAGGGCCGTCTGGTCCATGGTATTGCGGATCGTCACGGTCGACTGGGACAGGTTCTGAAAAAGCCGCTTGCGGATGGCTCCGCGTAGTTCATCAATGGATTCCGGATAGGCCCCTTCAACGGGAGTCGTTCTTTCCGGCCCCCGCTCAAGCATGACGACCGACAGACCGGCTTCGGTCAGTTCCTTGGCCATGATCGAGCCGGCCCAGCCTGCTCCTACAATGATCGCATCGACATGTTTGACCATCAGGCAGTCTCCCCGGAAATAGAGACCGGACCAATGGGATAGGACGCCCCTTCCTGATTGACCCAGTCCATGAAGTCCGCCCGTGCGCCGGGAAAGCCCATCATGACCCAGCCTCCAAGGCCGCGATTGCCACCGTAAAGCGGGTCGGCAAAAGCCCCTTCAAGCGTGTTGGTCCGAAGCTGTTCGAAAAAGACTCGTCCCGGAATGTCGCCAAGCTGTACGGAGCCACCTTCCAGGGCTGTCAGGATTTCGTCCTGCTGCATGGCGGACAGAGCGGCAAATCCCTTCCCGTATTGCTGGCGGGCGTAATGCTCCACGCCTGCAATCCCCTTGCGATACAGGTCCTTGGGTACAAAAGGAAGCTGGTAGCCCAGATTGGCTGGGCCCTGTTCGAACGGGCCGGACATGTACCAGTTCTCACCCCGTGCGTATGGGGTCTGCATCTGCCGGTCCAGGAATTCCGCAACACCGAGAGCCTTTGCGCCCGGGCCGTTATGGTCAGCGGGGAACAGACGTTCGCAGGCGGATTCGAGAAACTGGTATTCCGCAGCATCGAAAAAAACCGGACGATAGGGCTGGGCCGCTTCAGCAGCCAGAGCTTCGGCCCACCGGGCGTTTCCTGAAGTCATCCAGAATGACGTGGTTCCCAGAAGTCCTTTTACGACACTGCGGCGGAATGGATTGTTCAGTGTCGGTTCCATGGGGGGCACAGCTTTCTCCGGGGATAGAACCAGGGGCACAGAAGATCTGGAAACGGGTGATTTACAAACCCGTTTTCTAACGAAAACAGACGAAAGCCGCCAGACAATCCCTCATCACAACATGACGAGAGATCTGAATCCTCTGGATGATTTTAGTGGGTTGCTGAACTGCCTGTTGAAGGAAGTTGCAGGGTTCCGGGCTGGGGCGAGCGCTGAACGGTGGTGGGTGTGGCTGCCGTGTCGGTCTCGGTCCCTGTCGGAAAAATGGCGTCTGGCGCATTTGAAGTCGCAACAGGGGGTGCGGTTTTTGGGGGAGCAGGAGAGACGGTGTCCGGTGCAGCCAGCGCGGGCGTGGTGGGTGCAGCCGCTGGCTCAGCGCCCGGAACTCCGAGTGTCTGCTGCTGTACGCCCCCGTTGACGATGGGCGTTCCCGCAGCATCCGTCATCCAGGACAGGAGCTTCTTGCGGATCTGGAATTCCAGTTCCACATTCATGTCCTGCATCATCTGGTTTGTGAGGGTATAGAGTTTCCTGCGGGATGTCGGATCGCGGTCGCCGGCGTCCAGCTTGCGCGTGATGCGGGCATGAACAAATCCGGTATGCTGGTTGCTGGCATCCGACACGTTCAACTGTACATCCAGGGCGCCCGTCACCGCGTTGTCGCCCGCGCGGTTCAGATAGGCCTGCTTGATGATGAAGTCCGCCTTGCCCGAGGTTCCGCTTGCGACCAGACGCTGTCCGGCCATGTTTTTGAGCGCCTGATCCGGCGCGATGGGCGCTTTGGCCGACAGAGAATCCGGTGCGGTGGGCGCTTCGTCCTGAACGTCAATCGAGGCCACGTTCAGATGGATCTGAGGAAGATAGCTGTAATCGGTCGGGGGGAATGTCTCGTCCGCAGTCCCGTCCGAGCAGGCGGCCATGCCCAGAGACAGCATCAGGCTCCCCAGACCGGTCCAGTAACATATGCGCATATCCTGTCTCCTGAAGGCGTTACCGACGATTGAAAAGGGACTTGATCCGGCTTTTCAGTCTCTGTCCAGATGCTGGGGGGTGAGAAGGGGACGTTGGCGGCTGTGGTATCGTAAAAGATGGCGCGGCCTTGGGAGAAGGCGGTGGTGGCGTTTCGCCCGGAACACTGGGACGAAGACCAAAAGCCTGCCCGACGCCGAAATCTTCCGCTCTGAACGGACGGGCGTCCCGGATCAGGGACACATGTTCGGGATGACGGGCATACCAGCCCAGAATGAGCGCCGGAATCATCGCCGCTGCGGGATCGTCACTGATCAGCATCGGAGCGTCAGGATAGTAAAAAGACGGGCGCAGGGCCGGAAGCGTTTCGTTCCAGATCAGGTAAAAAACCGTATCGGCGTCCTGAAAGCGGCTTACGCTGAACGCCCCCACCCGAAAGGTGATCTGGGCCAGAAGCGGCAGCGCCGTGAAGGGAGACGAGACGATCAGCGGACCCTGCCCGCGCTGGGCTGCCAGCAGGGCCGTGATCCGGTTTTCGCCGATCTGCCGCCCGTTCGGGCAGGGCAGTGCTTCACCGCTATCGGCATGGCCCGACGGCAGAAGAAGCGTATGCGGCGCAAACCCTCCAAGCCAGGAGCCGGAAAGTTCATTGACGGTGATTTCAGGCAGGGTGTCGCATGACGGACCGGCCTGCGGAGGAAGCGGAGCGCCCAGCACCCCCGTCGCCAGCGGCCAGAACACCGGATCCATCGCCATCAGAAGACGCCGCCGGACGGACGCTTCGAGCGACAGGACATGGCTTGCGCGGTACTCGCCTCCTTCAAGCCACCAGCAGGCCTGCTTCCCGGTGGCGTCTTCCGTGAAAACCACCACGCTGAAATCATCCGCCACGATCTCCCGGCTGCTTGCGCTCCAGCCGGGATAAAGCTGCTCGACCGGAAAGCCATCGAGCTTCACGCCATCAAGCAGGGGGATCATCATGCAGTCCGTTCTCCAAGTTCCCCGCGCGTGAAGCGGAAACCCACATTGCAGAATTCACAGTTCATCGTGATGGCACCATTTTCGACCATGTGGTCGAGGTCGTCTTCCGGGAATGTCTCAAGAACGGAGGCCAGCCTCGCCCGGTTGCACCGGCAGCCATAAGCCAGGGCGCGCGGCGTTCCGACGCGGACGTCCAGCGTGCCGAAAAGCCGCTGGATCAGGCGCTCGTTGGACAGGTCCGGGTCAAGGATTTCCTGCTCCGTCACTGTCGCGGCCAGCGTACAGGCAGTTTCCCAAGCGTCCTCATCCTGTTCGGACGCCTCGATCCCGCCTTCTGCCGCGATCCGCTCCAGAACAAGCGCCCCGGCCTTCCATCCATCCGCCGATTTCGCACAGAACAGCCGGATCCAGCAGTCATGCTGCTCGCTGGTCTGGAAATAGTTCACGGCCATGTCCGCCAGCGTCGTGCCGGTCAGATCCACGATGCCCTGATGCCGGTCCATGTCCGGCCCCTGGTCAATGGTGAACGCCATGTAGCCGTCCCCCAGAAGGCCCTTGGCCGTCTCAGGGAGGGCATCCCGGTCCGCATCCTCGCGCAGACGTGCGAAGAACCGCAGATCCCCACTGTCTGTGGCATCCGTCACCAGCATTGAAACCGGACCGTCGCCCTTGATCTGGAGGGAAAAGGCCCCCTTGAACTTCAGGGCCGACACCATGGCCGCCACGAGGGCCAGCGCCTCTCCCCCAAGCTGCGAAACCCCATCGGGATTGTCATGCCGCGACAGGATGGCATCTGCCAGAGGCCCAAGCCGCACCAGACGTCCCCGCACCGGGGAGCGTTCCAGATAAAAGGGCGTAACGCCGCCCGAGACGACCATGTTCGGAACGTCAGGCCGGTTCGTGTCGAGGAAGGGTGGTGTATCCATCAACCGTTTTCTTTCCCAAGAGCCCAGAGCAGCAGGCCCTTCTGCGTGTGCAGGCGGTTTTCCGCCTCATCGAAGACAACGGACGCCTGGCCTTCAAAGACCTCCGGCGTCACTTCCTCTCCGATATGGGCAGGCAGGCAGTGCAGGAACAGGGCATCGGGCGCAGCTTTTGCCATCAGCGCCGTATCGACCTGATAGGGCTGGAACACCTTGAGGCGCGTTTCGCGGTCCTTGTCGCCCATGCTGACCCAGGTATCCGTCAGCACGGCATCCGCGCCCGCGACGGCTTCCGCAGGGTCGCGGAAAACCTCGATCGTAGCACCATGGGTGCGTGCCCACGCCACGGCGTCAGGGTTGGGCGCGAACCCTTCCGGCGTTGCCAGGCGGACATTGAAGCCGAGAAGGGCCGCGCCCTCCATCAGGGATGTCGCGACGTTGTTGCCATCCCCGATCCAGGCCAGCGTCTTGCCGCGGATCGGCCCGCGATGTTCCTCGAACGTCAGGACATCCGCCAGAATCTGGATCGGATGGGAGACGGGCGTCAGGCCGTTGATGACCGGAACCGAGCTCCATTTCGCCAGTTCGCGCAGATTGGCGTCATTCCCGGTCCGCAGCACGATCACGTCCAGAAAGCGCGACAGGACGCGGGCGGTGTCGGCCACCGTCTCGCCACGGCCAAGCTGCATGTCGCCCGGCGAAAGGACTGAAACGGACCCGCCAAGCTGCCCCATCCCGACCTCGAACGACACGCGGGTGCGCGTCGAAGGCTGGGCGAGGATCAGGCCGAGGGTACGGCCTTCCAGCGGGCGATCCGGATGCAGGGGCTGACGGCGCCCGTTCTGCATGGCCTTGACCTTCGCGGAAAGGTCGATGATCTGCCGGATGATTTCGGGGCTGAAATCGCGCAGATCAAGAAAATGTCTCGGAGTCAGAGTCGCTGCTGTCGTGCTCACGATGCTTTCTCCTGCGTGACAGAGGCTTTCAGAGACAGGGCGGCCTTCACGAGCCGCTCGCAGGCTTCACGGCACTCGGCTTCCGTCACGACCAGCGGCGGAACAAGACGCAGCACATTGTCTCCAGCGCCCACGGTCAGAAGGCCCTGATCCAGAACCGCCTGCATGACGTCGCCCACAGGCGGCACGCAGTGCAGGCCGCGCATCAGCCCAAGACCACGCACATTGTCGAAAACGCCTTCCGAGCGGCTGACAACGTCTTCCAGCATCTTCCCGAACGCATCTCCAACCGTACGGACATGCTCCAGAAAGCCGGGGCTCAGGATTTCTTCCAGAACGGTCACACCGGCCGCACAGGCCAGCGGATTGCCGCCAAAGGTCGTCCCGTGGGAGCCCGGTGTCAGGTGTCGCGCCAGCTCTTCCGTCGCAAGAACGGCGCCAAGCGGGAAGCCGCCACCAATGCCCTTCGCTACGGAAATCACGTCTGGGCGGATGCCATACCATTCATGTGCGAACAGCTTGCCCGTCCGGCCCACACCGGTCTGGACTTCATCAAAACCCAGATACAGCCCGTATTCGTCACAGACGGCGCGCAGCCCTTCCATGAACTCGCGGGTCGCAGGCTTGATACCGCTCTCGCCCTGAACGGGCTCGACGATGATGCCCGCCGTGTGCGGCGTAATGGCTTCACGCAGTGTGTTGGTGTTGTTGAACGGCGCATGGTCGAACCCTTCCACCACAGGGCCAAAGCCCTTCTGATAGGCTGGATTGCCCGTCGCCGAGATCATGGCGAGCGTCCGGCCGTGGAAGGCCCCGTCAAAGCACAGGATGCTGGTCCGCTCCGGATGCCCGTTCTCGAACTGGGCGCGGCGGATCATCTTGACCATGCCTTCATTGGCCTCGGCGCCCGAATTGCAGAACAGCACGGAATCCGCGAACGTGTTCTGCACCAGCAGTTCCGCCAGCGCCTCCGCCTGCGGAACCCGGTACAGGTTCGAGACATGCATGACCTTCGCGGCCTGTTCCGCAATGGTTTTAACCAGTTTCGGATGGGCATGTCCCAGCGAAGTCACGGCAATGCCGGCCCCGAAATCCAGATATCGTCGCCCGTTCGTCGCCGTCAGCCAGACGCCTTCGCCCTGCTCGAAAGCGAGGTCGGCACGTTTGTAATTCGGCATCAGCGCGGGGATCATGATGGATCTCTGAATATCTGGTTGAGAACGAAACGGTTTATGCGGAATCGCAAAACCCTGCTCCGGTTGCCCGGAGCAGGGCTTCAAATTCCGCCCGTGCATAGTGAAGGGCAGAACGGGGTTCCGTCAAACCCCGGCGTGCCGGAATGTGGCGGTCAACCCGGCAGATCAGACCCGCTGATACAGCAGATCCCGCGCCAGCCAGCACCCGACCCGCACTGCCGTCACGCTGCCGCCCTGCCGCTCGAACGCCAGGGTCCAGTCTCCGGGAGCCGTGTGATCGAGTGCGCGCGGGCAGGGCAGAACCCACACATCCTTTGCCAGACGTTGGAGCATTTCCATCCGTCCATCGCCCAGGATTCCCGAAAAACCGCCATAAACCACGCCGCCCGCCAGTGTGATGGTCACTTCGGCCTCGTCCAGTTCCTCGCAGCGATAGACGCCCGCCAGTTCGGCAATATCCTCGCCGGGCGTCTCGTCACAGCGCATGAGGAGGCTCGTCCGGTTTTCTCCCGGACGTTCCACCACGACTTCTGGCCCCTCCGCAGTCTCCTGCGTCTTCACGACGACCGATCCCGCTTCGGCCCGCGTTGCCGAAATCCCTTCCAGAGCCTCCGGCACCATCAAACAGCGCAGCGTTGCTCCACCGGGTGCAGGTTCGATTCGGGCCGACAGTCCCGTCTCCCGTTCCAGATAGGTCCCATACAGCGCAGTCGGAGGCTGCGTGCTGCGGTCCGGCTCATAGGGAACACCCAGAGCCGCTGCCAGAATCTGCGCCGCCGCAACCTGTGCCGCGCTCATGTGATTGAACATCACCACGACTGACAGACGCTCGGACGCGACGTGCAGTCGATGGGAGCGCCAGCCCCGCAACGCGCCGCCATGCATCGTCACATCCCGTCCGAACATCGTGCTGCGTTGCAGGCCGAATCCATAAGGCGCGGCCTGACCGTCGCTGAACGTCACGGGCGCGGTCAGACGCCGGTAAAGACTGTCCGGCGCTTCACGTGTGGAATCAATGAACCGCTCCCAGGCGATCATGTCTTCCAGAGACGCCCCAAGCCCGGCATCTCCCGTCCAGATGACATTGTTGGCCGCCGGACGGAAGCCGCTCTCCACGGTTCCTTCATAGCCGACTGTCCCATCCGGCATGGCACGCGTATCGGCGGCCAGAATGGCGCGTTCCATGCCCACCGGATTGAAAATGGATGTCTGGAGCAGTTCGGCAAAGCTGCGTTCCGTCCGGTCCTGAAGAATGTCGGAAATCAGCCGGAAATTCTGGTTTACATAGGAATAGGACGTGCCGGGCTGAAACTGGAGCGTCCGCGTGCCCTCAATGACACGCCGGGCCTCGCGGTCTCCGAAATCCCCTTCGATGGGCGCGCCATGCAGCATCGCTACGGCCCAGTAATCCCGCAGGCCAGACTGGTTATGCGCGAGATGCAGCAGGCCCGGCGAAGGCTCGTCGAGCTGCGGCAGCCGCGCATCCACATCCGCGTCCAGTTCCGACGGATCGTCATACAGATCGAGCAGTGTGGCGCAGGTGAACTGCTTGGTGATGGAGCACATGCGAAACAGCGTGGACGGCGTAAACGGAATGCGGCGCTCCACATTCGCATAGCCCCAGCCATGCCGGACCAGAACCTCGCCGTCCTTCAGAACGGCCACAGCCCCGCCGGGACCGGGAAAACGGGCAGGGAGGGCGGAGACGGCCGCTTCAACACGGGAAAAAAGTGAATCGCTCATGGAGGGAATGATGGCTCCAGACCGGCTTGCCGTAAATGCCTTTCACCCGGCATAATTGTCCCATCATGGAGGACAATCCCGCCCCACCCCCCGTTCCTGATGCCGCATCCCTGCGTGAGGCCGCCTTGGCGCATCTCGCCCGCTTCGCCACGACCGAACAGGGTCTGCGTCAGGTACTGGACCGTCGTCTGCGCCGCTGGGGCGTGCGTGCGTCGCACGCCGGTCTGCCCAACGAAGACATCGAATCCGCCATCGCCGCCCTGCGCCCCGCCATTGACGGGATCGTCGCGTCCATGACCGATCTGGGCGCCGTGGACGACGCCGGTTATGCCCGTAACCGCGCCCTCAGCCTGACCCGGACCGGTCGCTCCCGCCGCGCCGTGGAGGCCCATCTCGCCAACAAGGGCGTCGATCAGGATACGACCCGTGAAGCCCTCAACGAGTCGCTGGGTGAGCGTTCGGATAGCGGTGCGCAGGAGGCGGAACTTGCTGCTGCCCTCGTTCTGGCCCGCAAACGCCGCCTCGGCCCGTTCCAGAGACCCGACCGGGAGGAAGAAGATCCTCTCAAGGCTATGGGTGTTTTCGCCCGTAACGGTTTTTCCCGTGATGTCGCGCAGAGCGTGCTCGACATGGACCCCGATGAGGCGGAAGACCGCATCATCGCCTTTCGAAGTCTGTGACAGTGATGGCCCGCATTCTCCGCTGCCTGCCGCTCGGCCTGCTTGCGCTCCTCGCGGCCTGTGGCAACCACTACGAATACAGCCGTGCCAGCTTCAACGGCCCGCTGCAATGCGCGCCCTATGCCCGCGAACGCACCGGGCTGAAACTGAGCGGCAGTGCGGCCTCATGGTGGGGACAGTCCAGCGGACGCTATGCCCATACCCATATGCCTCGTCCCGGAGAAGTGCTGGTTTTCCGCGCCACGTCCCGTGTTCCCAGCGGCCATGTGTCCATCGTACGCCGACAGGTTTCAGACCGCACGATCCTCGTCGATCATGCCAACTGGGAGCCCGGCCGCATCGACCACGCCGTACCCGTGACGGATGTGTCCGCCCGCAATGACTGGACGCTGGTGCGGGTCTGGTGGGCGCCTGTTCATGGTCTGGGAAAGCGCGCTTATCCGACCTACGGCTTCATTTCATCGCATGACAGTGACGACGCTTCCTGAGAGGAATGCTTGCACAATCGTTCAAGCCTTGCCACATGATGAGGCCTCGGGTGGATGCCCTCGCTTTTCGGAGTAATACACTATGGGTAGCATGAGCCCCGTTCACTGGCTGATTCTGGCGGTCGTCCTGCTCGTCGTGTTTGGCGGCGGCGGCAAGATCAGCGGCCTGATGGGAGACTTTGCGAAGGGCATCAAGTCCTTCAAGAAGAACATGGCCGACGATGAATCCATGACCGCGACGGACGCCCCGCAGGCTCCGGGTCATATTTCGCCGCCGAACCAGAACCCTGGCTATAGCCAGACGACCAACAGCGAAACACACCGCAATCAGGTCTGATGCAGAACCTCAAGGTTGATGAAAGCTGGGGCAATGCCAGCCGCCAGATCGTGCAGGCCGGCCAGCGGATGGACCAGCGCGGCTGGGTTCCGGCAACGGCGGGCAACCTGTCATGTCGCCTGCCGGATGGCCGGATCGCCATTACCCGCTCCGGCGGCCACAAAGGCTTTCTGACGGACAGCGACGTCATCGAGATCACGCCGGACGGCGTGCCGGTCGATCCCGCCAATCGCGCGAGTGCGGAAACGCTTCTGCACACGCAGCTTTACGCCCATGACCCCGCGATCGGCGCCGTTCTGCATGGCCATTCCGTCGCCGCGACCATCCTCTCCATGGATGAACCGTCCGACGCGATCACGCTGGCGGGCTATGAAGTCCTCAAGGTCTTCGAAGGCCAGACGACCCATGACACGAGCCTGGAACTGCCCCTGTTTCACAACGATCAGGACATCGCCCGGCTGGCCACGGTTGTTGCGCCAAAGCTCGCGGACATGCGCCTCGGCTATCTGATTCGCGGCCACGGCGTCTATGTCTGGGGCAAGGACATGTTTACGGCCCTGGCCCGCCTCGAAGGACTTGAGTTCCTGCTGGCCTGCGAACTCGCCCGTCTGCAGAAGAAGGCCTGACCATGAGCCGCCTGACCGTTTACCGCGATGATGCTCCCGACACGATCCTGCTGGACGTCACCACGCCCGGCGAGATTGCGGAGACCCTGCGTCCCCACAATATCCGCTTTGACCGCTGGTCGGCTCCCGTCACACCGGCGCCGGACGCCCCGGCGGAAGAGGTTCTGGAGGCCTACCGCCCCTATCTGGACACGCTGATGGGCGAGACGGGCGCGGGCAGCGCGGACGTGGTGCGGATCAACGCGTCCACGCCGAACCTCCCGGAACTCCGGAAAAAGTTTCTGTCCGAACACACCCACAGCGAAGACGAAGTCCGCTTCTTCGTGCATGGGCAGGGCGCGTTCGTCCTGCATATCCGCGGGCGCGTCTATTCCGTTTTATGCACCCAAGGGGACCTGATCTCCGTTCCTGCAGGCATCCCGCACTGGTTCGACGCCGGGCCGAAGCCGGACGTGGTGGCCCTGCGCGTCTTCACCGACACGACCGGCTGGATCGCGCAATATACCGGCGATGACATCGCCAACCGCTTCCCCGCTGAAGTTCCCTGAAAGTCCCCCATGATCCGTCTCGTCCTGCTTGATATCGAGGGCACAACCCTGCCGATCTCTTTCGTGCGGGACGTCATGTTCCCCTATGCCGCGAAAGCCCTTCCGGCCCTGATGCAGGACCACACGAACCCGACGGTCGTGGCGGCGCGGGCGGATATCGCCGTGGAATATCCGGGACAGGACCCGCTGACAGTCTGTCAGGACTGGATGAAAGCGGATGTGAAGGCAGCCCCTCTCAAGACGCTTCAGGGCCTGACCTGGCGTCAGGGTTTCGAGGACGGCACCCTTCAGGCCGACCTGTATCCGGATGTGCCACCCGCCCTGAAGGCCTGGTCGAAAGGCGGCCTGCGTCTGGCCGTCTACTCATCCGGCTCCATCCCGTCGCAGAAACTGCTCTACGGCCATACGGCACAAGGCGATCTGACGCCCCTGTTCGAAGACTTCTTCGATCTTTCGACCGGCGGGAAAAAAGACGCGGCCTCCTATGAAAAGATCACCGCCGCCGTCGGCCTTCCCGCAGACGAAATCCTGTTCCTGTCCGATATCGGCGCAGAGCTGGATGCCGCCCAGAGCGCAGGGATGAGCGTCTGTCAGCTCGTCCGCGAGCGGGACGGCACCATTCCGCATCCGGGTGTCGCGCAGGCTCCCGACCTGAACGCCGTTTCCAGCCAGTTTGGCCTGCCCGTCGCATGATCCTGCACACGGACTGGCGCCATATCCCTGCCTCCGCCCGCAATACGGTGGCAGCGCTTGGCAATTTCGACGGCGTACATCGCGGCCATGTGCATCTCCTCGAAACATTGCGGATGGCGCGGCCCGATCATCCGCTCTCGGTTGTCACGTTCGACCCGCACCCCCGAACACTGTTCCGCCCGCAGGACCCGCCGTTCCGCCTGATGCTGCCGGATGTCCGCGCCGCAGCCCTCGGCAGCCAGGGCGTTGAACACGTCTTCCAGATCCCGTTCGATGCGGAATTCTCCCGTCTGAGCGCCGACCGGTTCGTGAACGATGTTCTCGTGAAGGGTCTCGGTGTGGCGCATGTGGCCTGTGGTGCGGATTTCGCATTCGGCCACCGTCGTCACGGCAATATCGACCGTCTTGAAGCTCTTCTCGTGCCTCATGGAATTGGTCTGACCATCGTGCCCCAGCTTGTCGATGACGGGGGCCCGATTTCCTCCAGCCGCATCCGTCGCCTGTTGCAGGAAGGCTATCCTGAGCGCGCAGCCGAGGAACTGGGCCGTCTCTGGAGCATCACCGGCCCCGTCATGCACGGAGACCAGCGCGGGCGTCTTCTCGGCTTCCCGACGGCCAATATTCCCCTGACCCAGCATCTCGAACCCGCGCGCGGCGTCTATGCCGCCCGCGTTACACTGCCCGATGGCCGGGTGATCCCCGGTGTCGCCAATATCGGCCGTCGTCCCACGATCAATGACGGCCGGGAAAGCCGCCTTGAAGTCCATCTCTTCGACTTCAACGAAGACCTGTACGGCCAGACCCTCAGCGTTGCGCTGATCGCGCTGCTGCGTGAGGAAAAGAAATTCTCCGGTCTGGACGAACTCAAGGCCCAGATTGCTGCCGATGCCGCACAGGCCCGCTCCATTCTGGCTGACTGAACTTTTCCCAGTCTTCTGAATCCCGCCGGACCATCACCCTTCCCCGTTTTCGGGGGAGGGTTTTTTTTGTGCAGTATGACATTGTGTGTCGTTTCTGCCACGTCTTTGAAGAGAGAATGAGAATCCTTCGCATTTTTACGGAATCGGTATTGAGAATAATTCTCAATAAATCTTTAAGGGCAGCATCAGTTTTCGTTTGCAGGATCATGATCCGATGTCGTCCAGAACACCTCGCCCGCCTCTGGGCTCGCTCTCTCTGGCTGCCGGCCTGACGCTCGTCTGTACCGCAGCCCATGCCCAGCAGACTGATGTCCGGCACCATCACAAGGCCCGTCGTCAGACCCTCCCCAAGAATAATGCCCTGCACCCGCAGGAAACGCGGCCTCTGTCCCCGAAGAGTGTGACGCCTGTTCCGAAAACGGCGGATAACAGCATCAGCGCCGCCCCCGAGGAAGAGGAGCACCTCCAGGTCGTCGGTTTCCCCATGAACATCCTGCACGAGACCATGGGTCTGAGCCGGATGCCGGAAGATGCGCTGCATACCCCGCAGACGATCAACATCGTCCCCCAGCTTCTGATGCAGCAGCAGAACGTCAAATCCCTCGACGAAGCCCTGCGCAACGTGCCGGGCATTACAGCCTCCGTCGGCGAGGGTGAGGGCGGCATGGCGGGCGACCAGTTCCTCATCCGCGGTTTTCAGGCCCAGAACGACATTTACGAGAACGGCCTGCGCGATTTCGGCGTCTATACCCGCGACAGCTTCGATTATGACCATGTCTCGGTCATCAAGGGACCGTCTTCCGAAGTCTTCGGCAATGGCACGACGGGCGGCGCCATCAACATCACCACCAAGGTCGCCCATCTCGGCGACAGCTATGGCGGCAGCTTCTCGGGAGGCTCCGCTGATTATTATCGCGGCACGCTCGATTTCAATAAACAGATCGGGGATTCCACGGCCATCCGCATCACTGGCATGGGTAACGAGAACAACACGGTCGGCCGCGACAACGTCTATTCGCATCGCTGGGGCATCGCGCCGTCGATCGCATTCGGTCTGGGCAAGCGCACGACGTTTACGCTGGAATATTTCCACCAGACCGACAACCGCGTGCCGGATTATGGTGTGCCGGTCGTGACCAAGCCGGGCACGACCATTGCAAAGCCCCTGACGGAATACGGCCTGAACCGCAACAACTGGTACGGCACGAGCTACGATCAGGATGCTTCGAACGTGGACATGCTGACAGGCCGCCTGAAATTCGACCTGAACAGGCATATCACTCTGTATGACGACCTGCGCGGCGGCATGTACAGCCGGTACTTCTCTTCCTCACAGCCCGGCTGCGATACGACCTGCGTGGCCAATTATTTCAACAACCCCCAGGCGGCGACCGTCAACCGGCGCGGTCATCTGGGCGGTCCCGAGCCCTATCAGCAGGATGACTGGTCCGTACAGAACGTCTTCTCGGGCGTTGCGAAATTCTCCACGGGCAGCATCCGGCACCAGATCATCGCCGGCGTCGATGTCGCGCATATCTATGACCGGCGCACCAATTACGCCTATAATTTCAATGGCCAGAACGGCACGCGAACCGATACCACAAGCCTGCTCCATCCCTCCGCCACACAGCCCGGACTGCTGCTCGGCACACTGGGCCAGTATAGCGGTACCCTCGTCAGCATCCCCGGCGTTGGCCGTGCGCTCTACAAAACGGGTGATGCCACCGATGTGGGCGCGTTCTTCTCTGAACAGATCTGGCTTCTGCCGGAATTCTCGATCCGTGGCGGTTTCCGCTGGGACCACTGGGACAGTCACTATTCGGCCAATGGCGGCACGATCGGCGCAGGCGTGGCCTACGGGCAGCAGCAGGACACATTCAATCCGACCGTCAGCCTGATGTACACGCCGACCAGCGATCTCATGGTCTATTTCAACTGGGCGCAGTCCACCACGCCGCTGGGCCTGTATGTGACGAACAGCTCCGAACCCCTGAAATCCTCCACGCAGGGCTTCAGCCCCGAGCGCAGCAGTCTGTACGAACTGGGAGCGAAGTATAACGCCTTCCATGGCCGCATGGGCTTTACGGCCTCCGTTTTCCGTCTGGAAAAGGGCAACGCCCTCATGACCGATCCTTCAACGGGCGATGTGTCGTCTTCCAGCGATCGCCAGCGCAATCAGGGCGTCGAACTCAGTGTGTCGGGTGAGATCCTGAAGAACTGGACCATGATCGGCACCTACGCCTATTACGACGCCACGACCGTCTCGTCCCTGACGGCCGCCGATGTCGGCAAGCGCATCCAGTATGCTCCGAAGAACTCGGCTACGATCTGGTCCACCTATACGATCGCGCCGAACCGCCCGTGGAACGTCACGTTTGGCGGAGGCCTGACCTGGCGTGACGGCGTTTATCTGAATGCCACCAATACAGGGTATGTGCCCGCGACCGTGGAGTGGGATGCCGTGATTTCCCATAATTTCGGCAAGCACTGGCGCGTGGCCATGAACGGCTACAACCTCGACAACCGCCTGAATTACAGCAACCTGTTCAGCGATCGCGCCACTCCGGCTGTCGGACGGTCCTTCCTCTTCAACCTTTCGGCGAATTACTGAGCCGAAACAGCTTCGCCTGAAGGAGAAATTCCCATCTCTTTCAGGCGCGCGCGGACCCGCTCCAGCAGGTCCGCATCGCCTTTCGGCCCCAACGTCGTAAGCTTCTGGTCCATCGCCAGCAGGATGTCGGACGTCGCATCCACAACCGCCTGACGCCACCAACCCAGCGCCTCTTCAGTTTTTCCGGCATCCACGAGCGCCGTCGCATAATTGTGCTGCCCCCGGTAATCGCCGCCCTCGGCCGATTTCCGGTACCAGTCCAGCGCTGCCGCCCGGTCCTGCGGCACGACCCAGCCTTCTTCCAGAAAGCGCGCATAGAGGTTCATGGATTTTGCATGACCGTGACCAGCGGCCGTGCGGAACAGATCCAGCGCCCGCGGCAGATCCGCGTCCATGCCAATCCCGCGCATGGTCAGGATGCCCAGATTGTACCGGCCCCATTCGTCGCCCGCAGCGGCAGCGGCGGCATAACATTGCGCCGCCTGTTGCAGATCCTTCTCGCAGCCCCAGCCGAACTGGAAACACCGGCCGCGCATGTTGTGCCCCGGCCCGAACCCGGCACTGGCCGCGATCGTGAACCAGTCCAGCGCCCCCGCCGGATCGCGCGGAACATGCACACTGTCCAGCAGCACCTGCCCCCACTGCACGATCTGAAGGTGCTGCCCCTTCAGCGCCCCCTGCCGGATCTCTTCGATCTGCGGCGGCAGGACAGGGGCCTCGGGACGACGGGGGCGGGCTTTGCGGCCCAGAAATTTCCGAACGATCCGCTTCATCAGAGTGCCGGCACGATCTGTTCGACCGTGAAGCCGTCCTGATGCAGGAGGGCGGGCAGTCCTTTCGGCCCCGCCATATGAAGGGAGCCCACCGCCACGAACAGCGAGGTTCCGCTTTCATGGATCTTTGCAATTTTTGCAGCCATTCCAACATTCCGATCGTCCAGAAGGCGCGACATGAAGCGCCGTTCCTGCGCAGTGTTCAGGCAGTCACACCAGTCGTGGTACGCATCCAGCCGTTTCACGTCACTCGAGGCCCACATCTCCGCAAGCCGCCGGTTTTCAGTCTGGGTTTTGCCAGACGATACGCCCCTGATGATGTCATCGATGAACCCATCCTCATCCGCCGCATCCGGCCCAATCAAAAGGTCACGCTGCATCTGCACCGTCTCCAGCCCGATCAGAGGCTTCTTCAGGCTCCCGGCCATGCCCTGCAGCACGGCATCGACGGCATAATCCGGATAATAGCCGTCCCCGCGTGAGGCCAGGGATTCGACGCCAGCGGCCTCCACGCCAACGGCTACATGCGCGAATGCTACACTCGGCACGCATTGCTGATCCATGAGGGCATCCACCTTCGCTTTGCGTCCGGACTGCACGAGATGCGCCCAGCGCGCCGCATCTTCGGGTTGGCGCAGGATGGTCGCAGTATCGGGGGCGTTCAGATCAAGCTCCAGCGCGACCTTACTGCTGTGCAGGATCGCAGAGCGTGTCAGCGGACCGGGCATCAGCCAGTCCTGCTTCGCGACATGCAGCGTCCCGTACAGCCACGACGAATGGCCGTCCTTCGTCACTTTCCACAAAAAACCCCGGTCCGGCGCTGTCTGGAACATCTGCGCCATCCGGGACTTGTCCGGCACGCTCGCCGCCGTTGGACAGCGCGGGGCTTGTGCCTGTGCCACAATCCCGGCTCCCGCGTAGAAACCGAAGACAAGCCCTGCAACAGACTGGAAAAGACGATGTGCCCGCACGGATCTGCCTTCTGAAAAAAGCGCCATATCCCCCATCATCTGCCAGTCCCGCTGTCCCGGCAACCCGCTTTGAGGCGGCCCTGCATTGCTGCCGCCCTCAACCCTGGACTTGACCGGATTGGCTCCCGATCTCCATATGGTCCCCCTTAATGTGAATGACCGAAACTGGCCCGTCCCCCATGTCCGATAAGACTCCCGATCCTTCCGTCGCCGCATTCAAGGAACAGCAGGACCGCTACCGCGATACCGTGTTCCTTCCCCGCACCGGCTTTCCGATGCGTGGCGGCCTGCCCAAGCGCGAGCCCGAGACGCTCGCCCGCTGGGCTGCGATGGGGCTGGACGACCGGATCCGCGAAGCCGGGAAGGGACGTCCCGTCTTCACGCTTCACGACGGCCCCCCCTACGCCAACGGTCACATTCATATCGGACACGCCCTGAACAAGGTGATGAAGGACGTGGTCAACCGCGCCCATCGCATGTCGGGTTACGAGGTCCGTTATCTTCCGGGCTGGGACTGTCATGGCCTGCCGATCGAATGGCGGATCGAGGAGCAGTATCGCAAGGCCGGCAAGGACAAGGACCAGGTGCCGCTGCTCCAGTTCCGCGCCGAGTGCCGCCAGTACGCTGCCGAATGGGTCCAGAAACAGGCTGAAGACTTCAAGCGCATCGGCGTACAGGCCGAATGGGCCAACCGCTATGTGACGATGGACTTCAGCTCCGAAGCCAAGATCGTCGATGAAATCGGCAAGTTCCTGCTCAATGGCAGCCTCTATCGCGGCCTGCGCCCAGTCATGTGGAGCCCGGTCGAGAAGACCGCCCTGGCCGAAGCCGAGATCGAATACCACGATATCGACTCCACCACGATCTTCGTGGCCTTCCCGGTCATCAAGGACCCGACGCCCGCCCACGCCCTGAGTGGCGTCTCGGCCGTCATCTGGACGACCACGCCCTGGACCATCCCCGCCAACCGCGCGCTCGCTTACGGTCCGGACATCACCTACGTGGTTCTGCGCGTTGACGAGACGAACGAGAACAGTGTCGTTCCGCAGGGAGCGAAACTGTTGGTGGCTGAAGACCGCGTGGAAGCGTTCTCCGCGGATGCCGGCATCACGGCCTATCACATTCTCTACACCCTGCCGGGCAATGGCCTCGAAGGCGCGGTCTGCGCCCATCCGCTGCGTGGCCGTGGGTATGAATATGACGTGCCGATGCTGCCGGGCGAGTTCGTCACGACCGATGCCGGTACGGGCCTTGTCCACATGGCGCCGTCGCACGGTCAGGACGACTTTGCACTCTGCCGCCAGTACGGCATCGAAGTCCCCGAACTGGTGGAAGACGACGGTCGTTACGCGCCGTGGGTTCCGCATCTGGCTGGCATTCACGTCTTCAAGGCCGCCGATCCGGTCTGCGACCTGCTGACGGAAGCCCGCCAGTCCGCCGAACATGACGACGCACCCGCCACCGGCCTTATGGCCCGCGGCTCGGTCCGCCATTCCTACCCGCATTCCTGGCGCTCCAGAGCCCCGATCATTTTCCGCGCGACGCCGCAGTGGTTCATCGCGATGGATGGCGAGACGAAGCTGCGCGAAAAATCCCTCAGTGCGCTGGATAACGTCACCTTCGTCCCCGAAGCGGCCCGTCGCCGTCTCACGTCGATGATCGAACAGCGCCCCGACTGGTGCATCTCCCGCCAGCGCGCCTGGGGCGTGCCGATCGCGGTCTTCGTTGAGAAGCGCACCGGCGAGGTCCTGCGTGATGCCGCCGTCATGCAGCGCATCGTCGAGGCCTTCCGGGAGAAGGGGGCTGATGTCTGGTATGAAGCCGACCCGGCCGTGTTCCTTAGCGCCGACCGCAATGCCGCCGATTACGAACAGGTCTTCGACATCGTGGATGTCTGGTTTGAAAGCGGCTCGTCCCATCGCTTCGATCTGGGGCAGGAGGGGCTGAACTTCCCCGCCGATGTCTACCTTGAAGGCTCGGATCAGCATCGCGGCTGGTTCCAGTCCTCCCTGCTGGAAAGCGTGGGCACGATGGGCGTTGCGCCCTACAAGGCGCTCGTGACCAACGGCTTCGTCATGGACGAGCAGGGCCGCAAGATGTCCAAGTCGCTGGGCAATGTCGTGGCCCCGTCTGACGTGACGGACAGTCTCGGCGCGGATATTCTGCGTCTGTGGGTCCTGAACTCCGACACGAACGAAGACCTTCGCATCGGGCAGGAAATCCTCAAGCAGCAGGGCGAGCTCTACCGCCGCCTGCGCAACACGCTGCGCTGGCTCCTCGGCGCGCTTGATGGCTTCACGCCTGAAGAAGCCGTGTCTTATGCCGATCTGCCGCCGCTGGAGCAGTATATCCTGCACCGCCTTTCGGAACTACGCGGCCTGATCTCCAGCGCGGTCGAAACGCATCAGTGGGTGGGTGTGTATCCGGCGCTGCACGGGTTCTGCACCACCGACCTCTCGGCGTTCTATTTCGACATCCGCAAGGACGCGATCTACTGCGACGCCAAATCCGATCCGACGCGCCGCGCGGCCCGCACGGTTCTGGACGTCCTGCACCGCGCGCTCTGCACCTGGCTGGCCCCTGTTCTCGTCTTCACGGCGGAAGAAGCCTGGCAGGCCCGTTTCGGCGAGAACGACAGCGTGCATCTTGCGCAGTTCTTCGAGCCGGACGTCGAATGGAACGACCCCGAACTCGGCAACCGCTGGGAAGACATCCGCGCCTATCGCCGCCTTGTCACGACCGAGCTGGAAACGGCCCGTCGTGACGGCACGATCGGCTCCTCGCTCGAAGCCAGCGTCACGCTGCCGCTGTCGCAGGAAGAAGCCGGAATTCTGGGGGGGCTCGACTGGGCCGAACTTCTCATCACGTCCCATGCCGAAACCGAGCTGCTGCCGGGCGACACGGCCCATGGCGGCCCGCAGGTCGAGCGTGCGCCGGGCCATAAATGCGCCCGCTGCTGGAAAGTCCTGCCGGAAGTTGGCGAAAATGCCGAACATCCTGCCCTGTGCCGCCGCTGCATCGACGTGGTGAGCGCCTGATGTCCCTGTGGCATGACGGTATGAGCCGCACGGGGCGCATGGTTCTGGGCTTCGTTCTGCTGCTTCTGGTTCTCGTTCTGGATCAGGCCAGCAAGGACTGGATCCTGTATGCCTATCATCTGCCGGATCGCGGCTCGGTCGAGATCCTGCCGTTCCTGAATTTCACGATGGTCTGGAACCATGCCGTGACCTTCGGCATGTTCGGCGGCCTCGGCAGCCGGGGGCCCTGGATCTTCTGCGCTGTCTCGCTGATCGCGGTGGGGCTTCTGGTCTGGACGCTGACGCGCACGAAGCGCACGCTGGTGGCGGCGTCGTGTGGCGCGATCGCCGGGGGTGCCATCGGCAATGTCATTGACCGTTTGCGCTATGGCGCGGTCGTGGATTTTCTGCACGCCCATGCGTTCGGCTGGTCATGGTATGTCTTCAACGTCGCGGATTCCGGGATCGTCTGCGGTGTGGCCGTCTGGCTGATCGACTCCCTTCTCGCCGAACGTCAGGCCGCCAGAGCTTCGAACACGAAGTGATACGCTGGCGGAACTTGTTTCCACGTCCCGGTCCGGCCTTGCTCCCGCGCCGTGTGAACTGTAGGAGTGTTCCAATCATGATCGCGTCCCAGGGGCCCTCCATGCGTCGTAACCGTCTTTTCGTTGCCCGTCTCAGTGTCCAGATGGGTGCCATGGCTTCCGTCGGCCTGCTGCTTTCGGGCTGCTCGGGCGCCGATGTCTCCCGCGCGATCGGTCTCGAACGGGCCATGCCCGACGAGTACACCGTTACAACCCGCGCGCCGCTCTCCATGCCGCCTTCCGAGCAGATGCAGCTCCCCGGCGCGGCGGATGCCCATCGCCCGGACGAAAGCCCGCGCATGCAGGCGCTCGAAACGCTCTCGCCGGACACGGCCCTGCATCCGGACTCCGGTAAAGGCAGCACGGGGCAGACCGCACTGGTCGGACAGGTGGACAAGTCCGCCAATGCGCCGAACAATGCCGAACTCGGCGCGGCCGATGCCGGCTTTGTGGACAACCTGATGTTCTGGAAAGGCGGCAATGCCGGGTCCGTCGTCGATGGTGACGGCGAAAACCGTCGCATCCGCGAGAACTCGGCTCTGGGCCGCAACCCCGCAACGGGCGCCACCCCGACGGTCCGCAAGAAGAAAGCCTTCCTCGGCGTTCTCTGAGTATGCCCGTTCCTTCCGCTCCCTGACGGGGCAGAAGGAACGGCCCTGTCTGCCGTCCGGCTCCAGTCTGGACGATGAGGAGGCATCGTGACCGAGGCCCCGTCCTTTCCCAGCCCCCCAAGCCGCCCAACAATCCGTCGCCTGTCCGGTCATGTCATCGACCTGATCGCAGCGGGTGAGGTCATCGGACGTCCTGCCGCCGCGCTGAAGGAACTGGTCGAAAACGCCATTGATTCCGGCGCAACCCGCATCGTGGTCGCGCTGCGTGCAGGCGGGACGGACCGGATCGACGTTACGGATAATGGTTGCGGCATGAGCCCGCTTGAGCTGGAACTGGCTGTCGAGCGGCACTGCACTTCCAAACTTCAGGACGACCATCTCGTCCAGATCCGGACGCTCGGGTTCCGGGGCGAGGCTCTGCCCTCCATCGGCGCCAGCGCGCGGCTTTCCATCACGTCCCGCACGCCCGATGCCGACACCGCCTGGTGCATTCGCGTTGATGGCGGCGTCATCACCCCGCCACAGCCCGCCTCCGGCCCGGTCGGCACGCGCATCGTTGTGACGGATCTGTTCTTCGCCACCCCGGCGCGACGCAAGTTCCTTAAGAGCGCGCGCGTCGAGAGCGGCCATGCCGAGTCCGTCATGCGACGGCTGGCCCTGTCCGCGCCCCATTGCGCCATGCGTGTCCTGCTGGACGACAAGGTCCTGTTCGATCTGCCCGAACAAAGCCCGATCAGTCGTGCGGCGTCCATCCTCGAGACCACGCCCGATACGCTGATCCCGCTCGACGAACAGCGCGGTGCGGTGCGCCTGTCGGGTTTTGCCTGTGGTCCGGCCCGGACCCGCGCCACCGGATCGGGGCAGTTCATTCTGGTCAACAACCGCCCGGTGACAGACCCGATGCTTCGCACTGCCATTCGCGTGGCCTATCGTCCCGTCATCGAACGCGGCCGCTTCCCGGTCATGGCGTTGCATCTGAAAGTGCCGCTGGAACGGCTGGACGTGAACGTCCATCCCGCCAAGACGGAACTGCGTTTCGCCGACGAAGCCGAAATCCGCTCCCTCGTCATCGGCGGTCTGGGCCGGGCTCTGGGGCATGGCTCGAAGGGCGGCGGCGGCATCCATGCGAGCTTCGCCCCGCGGTCTTCCATCGTCTATCCGCCCCGGTCACCAGAAATCCGTCCGCCGGAACTGCGCGAGACGATGACGTCGCTCCCGTTGCAGGCCAGCCTGCCCCCAGCCTCGACGTCAGGGTCTGAGCGTGCACCCCAAACCCCGCAGGCCGCGCCCCGTCAGGGTTTCGCGGAAACGGACCCCGCTTTCGCTCCCGCCGCCCGCGCCCCGCAGCAGCCCGAGGTGCTCGATCCGGCGTTCCCGCTCGGCGCGTCCATCGCGCAGGTTTTCGACACCTACATTCTCGCGCTTGCGCCCGATGGGGACCTGATCCTCGTGGACCAGCATGCAGCCCATGAACGCCTGACCCATGAGCGTCTGCGCGAACAATACGCGAGCGGCGGTACCCTGCGTGCGCAGGCCCTCCTCCTGCCCGAAGTGGTGGATCTGCCCCGCCGCGAGGCCGAGGCCCTCATGGCACGGGCGGAGGATCTGGCCAGACTCGGGATCGACCTCGAATCCTTCGGCCCTGGCAGTGTGCTGCTGCGGTCGGTTCCGGCCCTTCTGGGCGCGCAGGACATTCAGGGCCTCCTGAAGGACGTCGCTGACGAACTGGCCAGCGATCCGGATCTGGATGCCGCCAGTACGGGAAGTTTCGCACATCATCTGGATGCCATTCTCGCGCGCATGGCCTGTCATGGAAGTATCCGCGCAGGTCGTCGTCTCAAGCCTGAAGAAATGGATGCCCTGCTGCGGGAGATGGAACGTACGCCGCGCGCCAATACCTGCTCGCATGGACGGCCCACATGGCTCAGACTGACACGACGGGAACTTGAACGCCTCTTTGGGCGCGTAAAATAACACGCAGGGTTGAAGAGTGGTTTCTTGCAGCCCCATGTTAGGACCAGCGGCGATCACTTTGCCGACAGGAAAGACAACAGAATGTCAGCGTCACTACAAGGCAGTTCCGAGGCCAGCTCAGAAGTCAGCGATGCCTCGCTTATCCACTCTCTCCGCGCCATTCTCGGGGCGCGACATGTCCTGACGACACCTTCGGCGACCTATCGCTTCCGCAAGGGGTTCCGTTTCGGCATGGGAGACGTGGTGGCGGTGCTTCAGCCGGGCAGCCTTGTCGAATTGTGGCGTGCCGCGAAGCTCTGCGCCGAATCCGGTCGGATCATCATCATGCAGGCCGCCAATACGGGCCTGACGGGCGGCTCCACCCCTGATGGCAACGACTATGACCGGGGTGTGGTCATCATCAGCACAAACCGTCTGGACGGCATCCACCTGATTGGCGAGGGGCGGCAGGTCGTGTGTCTGCCCGGTTCCACCCTGCATGATCTGGAAGACAAACTCGCTGCCATTGGCCGCGAACCGCATTCCGTGATCGGGTCGTCCTGTATCGGTGCGTCGGTTCTGGGCGGTGTCAGCAACAATTCCGGCGGTGCGCTGGTCCAGCGCGGCCCCGCCTTCACCGAAATGGCGCTGTTCGGCCAGATGGGTCCGGACGGCAAACTGCATCTCGTCAATCATCTCGGCATCCGTCTGGACGGCAACCCGGAACAGATCCTCGCCGCCGTGCAGGCCGGACAGCTTCCTGAAGCCGCCATCGACTGGAACGCCGGACGCGGTCACGACGAAAATTACGCCACCCATGTCCGGGACGTGGATGCCGATACGCCCGCCCGGTTCAATGCCGATCCCAACCGCTGGTATGAAGCTGCGGGATGCGCGGGCAAGCTGGTCGTGTTTGCGGTCCGCTTGGACACATTCGAGGCGAACAAAAACCCGGCCGTGTTCTATATCGGGACGAACAGCACGTCCGATCTTGAAGACCTCCGCCGTCATGCCCTGACCCATTTTGACGAACTGCCGATCGCCGGTGAGTATCTGCACCGCGATGCGTTCGACATCGCCGAGAAATACGGTAAGGACACGTTTGCGGTCATCCGCTATTTCGGCACGAAATATCTGCCGAAATTCTTCTCGATGAAGTCCCGCTTCGACGTTTTCGCTCAAAAGCTGCCGTTCCTGTCCGATCATTTCAGCGATCTGGCGATGCAGGTCCTCAGCCACTTCCTGCCGAAGCAGCTTCCCCGGCGCATGTGCGAGTACCGTGACCGTTTCGAGCATCACCTGATGCTCAAGGTCTCGGCCCCCATGACCGCGCCCGTTCGGACCTATCTGGAACAGTGGGCCTCAGGCACGGGGGGCGCTTTCTTCGAATGTACGCCCGAAGAAGGCAAGCTTGCCTTCCTGCACCGCTTTGCCGCGGCCGGTGCGGCCGTGCGGTACCGCGCAATCCACACGAAAACCGCCGAAGACATCGTGGCGCTCGATGTCGCCCTGCGCCGCAATGATCGTGAGTGGTTCGAGGTTCTGCCGAAGGAGATCGAGGACAAGATCATCGTCAAACTCTATTACGGTCATTTCTTCTGCCACGTGATGCACCAGGATTACGTGATCAAAAAGGGCTACAACGCCATGCAGGTGGAGCACGACATGCTCCCCGGACTGGACGCCCGCGGCGCGCGCTATCCGGCGGAACACAATGTCGGGCATCTCTACAAGGCGCCGGACGAGATGGTCGCCCATTACCGCAGCCTCGATCCGTGCAACTGCTTCAATCCGGGCATTGGCCTTGCGACAAAGACCCGGAACTGGGTTGCCGAGAGCGTCTGACGCTCCCGACTCTCCTTAGAATGCGGCGGTCAGGTTCATGTTGAAAGACCGCCCCATTCCCGGCAACGGCCCCAGAACACCCGTAGCGTCGTAATCCCCCAGCGAGAGTCCGCCCAGCGGCAGATAATACCGCTGGTTCAGCACGTTCGCGAGTTCGGCATTGAGCGTGAAATACCGCCAGCGATAGCTCCCCCCAAGCCCCAGCAGAGCATAGCCGGGCGTGCGGGGCTCGTTGCGCAGCCAGTCCACGGTGTCCTTGGATTTCACGAGCGTCACCTCGACGCGACCTGTCCAGTTCTCATAGGTCTCGTGCAGCCCGATCAGGCCATTCGCAGGCATCTGGTGATACAGGCCCGAATGCGTGACCAGATCCACACCGCGCACCCAGTTGATGTTCCCGACCAGCTCGCCCCGTCCATAAGCCGTCCTGTCCCACAGACGCACTGAGCCTGAGGCGTTGATGCCATAGCTCTGGGCATTGTGGTTGACGAAACCCAGCATCGACAGCCCGTTCGAGAAGCTGCCCAGCCGCCGGACGTTAATGTAGTTATGCGTGTAGGTATAAAACGGCTGGATCTTCAGATCCCAGCGCTGGGTCGGGTTCGGATCATGCCAGTCCACCGTGACACTAGCCGTATTCGCGACCTCGGGCGACAGGTTCAGGTTCCCCACATAGCCGTTGCCATCGCCAAACCAGCCGATCATGCGCGTCGCCATGCTGCCCATCCCCCAGGCATAACGCTCATACAGGTTTGGCGAGCGCGTCTTGCGGGCATAGCCCCCTTCAATGGACAGGCTGTCCAGCGGCTTCCAGCGGCCCGTTGCGGTCACGTCGAAATTGACGTCCGTGCGCCCGCGTGACGCCTGGTTGAACCGCTCCGCCGCCATCGCATCGGCCATGGCCATCATCCCGGTCCAGGAATAGGGCGCGACCTTGCCCGTATTCATCATCACCAGATCGTTGCGGAATCCGAGCTGTGTGGAAAAGCGGGGCAGCCACTGCGCGTCCCATTCCGCGAAATGACCCAGCCGGTCCCGATGGCCGTTATTGATGTTGTGATAGGTGCCTGGCCCCATCATCATGCTGCCCTGAAGCGGCGGCCACCAGTCGTTCAGTCCGTTATGGTCGAAGGAACTGCCCAGCTTGAGCGTGTGCTTCAGCCCGAGCGGAATGGTCGCCTTGATCGCATAGGTCGCCGTCCGCGCATCCGTATTCATCGGCATACCCGTGGTCGCGCTGTGACCGCCCTTGTCCGAAAGCATGTCCATGACATGCGTCACCCGCTGCCAGGAGCCGCGCACATCGAGCGTGCCCCAGTCGAAGTCGCCCTTGTACTTGCCGTTCACGAAGGTGGAGCGGTTATTGGTCATGTCCATGTACTGGTTGGGAAAGCCCTCATAGGGGATGTCCTGCTGACCGAAGGTCAGGGCCAGAAGATGGTTGGCCTTCTTCACGCCCAGCGTCACGGCATGGTTGAAGCTCAGATACTCGGTGGACCGCACCTGTTTCCCGCTCCCGCCTGCCTGATAGTCGCTGGCATGGGAATAGGACGCCGTATAACGCAGGCTGAACATGTCATTGGCAACCGTCAGGGACCCTGAAGCCCCCGAACCGCCACCATTGCTGCGATAATCCCCCCGCACATGCCCGGTCACGAGGATATTGCCAGTTTTGGCAAAGAGCGGGTCTTTGCGCTCGATCTCGACGGTCCCGCCGATGCTGTCTCCGCCCAGACTCACGGGTGTGATCCCCGCAATCGCCACGGCACGCGAGACGCTGTCCGGATCGACATAGGACATGGCGGGATTCATATGGTTCGGACAGGCGGCATCAATCCGCATGCCGTCCACGAGCGTCGCCACCCGGTCGTCGGCCATACCGTTCAGAACGGGCAGGGCGGAGACACCACCTGCGGAATAGGTGCTGTAACCGAGCGCATGGTCCAGAAGATGCGCTGTATCCGCGCTGGTCGTCTGGGGTTGGCGTATGCCGATAACGTTCAACTGCTCGGCTTTGGCAGACTCGACGGAGTCCGGCGGGGAGAGGACATCCTGTGCGGATGCTCCTGAAAAGGCGGTCAGGGTAAAGAAAAGCGCCGTCAGGCACGGGCGCGCATAACCTGCGTCCGTGCGGGTCCTGTAATGGGGGAGCATGGTCCACATCCTCGACTGATCTGAAATCCAGTCACGGCGGATCACGCCCCACAGACTGTCCCAACAGAGACAGACCGCAGGCACTTTCGTCCTCCGCCATGACCACAATGGGGTTCAGACGAGGCGAGGTGGCCCTCGGGAGGGGGGAAGCAGTCGCCAGATCGCGGGAGGCGCACGCGGCGCCCCGGGCGTCTGGCGGATCTGACGTCCTATGGTCCCACAGGCCGGCAGTATAGGCAGGCTGGCCAGAATGACCGCCAGAAGCTGCAACAGCGGACAGAGCGGGCAGGTGCCGTCATGCGAATGGTGATGATGCTGATGTCCAGCGGTCATGCCGGGCATCGGCCCGGACATGTGCTCCATCATCACCATGGGGGAAGGTGCAATGTCGATGCCCGTCAGGCGCTCGATCGTCGCCCGGGGACTTTCTTCGGGATAGGAACATCCCTGAAGAACGAGCTGCCCCAGAAACCCCAGAAGAACCACGGCGATGACTGCCAGCGCAGGCAAACCGGAGCGTCGGTTCGAAGGGGGAAAGAGGCGGGACATGACGCCCGCATCTGGCGCCCGCATCCCCTACCGGTCAAGAGCGCGAAATACGTCCCGACCCTATATTTCTGTCTGTTTTCAGCCGATTATAGGGCCCGCATTGCGTCAGTGCAGGGATTTCTGCCGACCGGTCAGCACATTCCCCGCCGAGGCAGCAGCAATGCACAGTACGCCCATCCAGCGCATTGCGGACAGGGCCTCATGCAGAAACACGAATCCTGACAGAGCGCCCAGCATCGGCTCCATGCTCAGCAGGATCCCCAGATCGCGCGGGCTCAGGGTCCGCATCGCCATCATGTCCAGAATATACGGCACCGCCGAAGAGAGGACCGCCACGCTCAGCGCCGCCCCGCCCTGCCAGGGGTGGGTCAGGACCGTCGGGATCGTCGGGATCAGGCAGGGCAGAAGCAGGATGGCCGCCGTGCTCATGCCCAGTGTCGTGGCGACGGGTGCGGGGAACATTTTCCCCATCCGCGTGCCGGTCAGGATATAGACCACCCAGCCGCACCCGCTCAGAAGGGCCGCCGCCACGCCGAACAGGTTGAGCGACGCCAGACCTGCTGTCGATCCTTCGGGGCGCAGCAGCAGGAACAGCCCCGCAACCACAAGCCCAGCCCAGCACAGATCCAGCCAGCGGCGGGAGCCGACCAGCGCCAGCGTCAGGGGGCCGGTGAACTCAAGAGCAACGACGACACCCAGCGGCAGCCGGACCAGCGCCACGTAAAAGCAGAAATTCATGATCGCAACGGCGGCCCCGTAAGGCAGCAGGAGCTTCAGCCGTTCGACCGTCAGCGTACCGCGTGTCGGGCGCCAGATGCACAGCAGGATCACAGCTGCCAGACAGACGCGCAGCCCCACCATGCCGGTTGGGCCGAACAGCGGGAACAGTCCTTTCGCCAGCGTTGCGCCGATCTGAAAGGAGGAAATTCCCCCGATCAGACATCCGACGGCCTTGAGCTGGCTATGAGACTCCGTGGAGCTGGCCGGTGACGACACGCTCAGACGTCAAGCTCGTCAACGGAGCGGGCGTGTTCCTGAATGAAGCGGAACCGCAGCTCAGGCTTGCGGCCCATCAGGCTTTCCACACGCTCGCTGGTCGTCAGACGGTCCTCGGGCGGCGTGATGACGCGCAGAAGCGTCCGCCGGGCCGGGTCCATGGTCGTCTCCTTGAGATCCTTCACCGGCATTTCGCCCAGACCCTTGAACCGGGAGACCTCGACCTTCGCATTGGCCTTGAAATCGGTCTTGATCCGCCGCAGCCGGTCCTGATCGTTCATGGCATAGACCGTCTTTGGTCCATGCGTGATGCGATAGAGCGGAGGCTGGGCCAGATGCAGATGCCCCTGACGGATCAGTTCGGGCATCTCGCGATAGAAGAACGTCATCAGAAGCGAGGCGATATGCGCCCCGTCCACGTCGGCATCCGTCATGATGATGACACGACCATAGCGCAGACGGCTGATATCGAACGACGCCCCGATCCCGCAGCCCAGAGCTTCGGTCAGATCCCGAAGTTCCTGATTGGCCCGCAGCTTGTCGGTCGTGGCGGAAGCCACGTTGAGGATCTTGCCCCGCAGCGGCAGCACGGCCTGCGTCTCGCGGTCGCGCGCCTGACGGGCGGACCCGCCAGCCGATTCGCCTTCCACGAGAAAGAGTTCCGTCTCGGCAGCATTTTCACGCGTGCAGTCTGTCAGTTTGCCCGGGAGGCGCAGCTTGCGCGTGGCGCTCTTGCGGGCCGTGTCCTTGACCTCGCGGCGGCGCAGGCGCTCTTCCGCGCGTTCCACCATGAAGGCCAGCAGGCTGTCCGCCTGCTGCGGGTTGCCGCCCAGCCAGTGATCCACGCGGTCGCGCAGCGCCCCCTCGACCAGTCGCGATGCCTCCTGGGAGGTCAGCTTGTCCTTGGTCTGACCCTGAAACTGCGGATCACGGATGAAGACCGAGAGCTTGGCGGCCACGGAGCCCAGAACGTCCTCAGCCGAAATCGCAGCAGCCCGCTTGACCTTGCGTTGATCGCCCCAGGCCCGCAGCCCCTTCACCAGAGCCGCGCGGAATCCGGCTTCATGCGTGCCGCCCTGAGGCGTGGGAATCGTGTTGCAGAACGAGGACAGGGTCGCTGTTCCGCTCTCAAGGAACGCCACAGCCCATTCCACACGTCCCCCCGTGCGGCCGTCGGCGGCAACCGGAAGGTCCACGTCGCCTGCCCAGAGCGGTGTCAGCAGATCCGGATCAGGCCCGAGTTCCGCGGAAAGGGCATCTTCCAGCCCGTTGGGGAACTGGATGGTGGCCTCAACCGGCGTCTCGTCGCCCGCCTTGATCAGGGAAGGTTCGCATTTCCACTGGATCGTCACCCCCCGGAACAGTGCCGCTTTGGAGCAGCACATCCGGTAGAGCCGGGCAGGGGAGAAATGATGGTTGCCGAAGATTTCCGGATCGGGCGTGAACCGCACCGTCGTGCCGCGCCGGTTAGGCGCGTTGCCGACTTCCGCCAGCGGAGCCAGGGAGACACCGCGCATGAAGTCCTGCCGGTACAGCGTCCTGTCCCGCGCGACCTCGACTTCCAGCTTCTCGGACAGCGCATTGACCACAGAACTGCCCACGCCATGCAGGCCACCGGAAGTGTCATAGGCCTTGCCGGAGAATTTTCCGCCCGCATGCAGCGTGGTGAAAATCACTTCAAGCGCGGATTTCTCGGGAAATTTCGGATGAGGGTCGGTCGGAATGCCACGGCCGTTGTCGCGCACCATGAGCGTGCGCGGGCCTTCCAGCCGCACGTCGATGGTGGTGGCATGACCCGCCACCGCTTCGTCCATCGCATTGTCGAGAATTTCGGAGGCGAGGTGATGATACGCGGTATCATCCGTCCCGCCGATATACATGCCCGGCCGGCGCCGGACGGGCTCAAGCCCCTCCAGCACCTCGATGTCGTGGGCACCATATTCCGTATCGACCGGCCCCTTGCGGGACGTTCCGGTCTTGGGTTTGCCTGTCTTGCCTGACTCGAACAGATCGCTCATGTCTGCGTTGTCGCCGCCCCGCTACGGAACGTCAAGCAAACGCTTCGGGGCAGGGCGACCGCCGGCTTCAGAACAGGCTCTCAGGCGCGGTTCGTACGGCGTGTTGCGGTATTTTTCGTCACGCCCTTGCGGGAATGGCGATCCACTGTCGCAGGGGCTTCACAGCTCTCATAGGAGGCAGGCTGGGCCACATCCTTGGCTTCGGCGTAATGGGCCAGGTCGGCAGAGCTTTCGAGAGCATTGATCTCGTCGAACATCGCCTCGCGCTGCTGACAGAACACCGTGCCGGATTTCAGTCCGCCGAGCGACTGGATGTCGGCAAGCTGCGTGATGTAGTCGTCATGCTCGACCTGCGCGCGACGGCCATAGGTCGTGCGGAAATAGCTGTTCAGGCGCTCGTCCGCATTCAGCAGGGCAGGACGGAACTTGTTGACGAAGGCATTGTAGCGGTCCTGCGCCTTGCACGACAGCGCCGTCACCATCAGTTCGGACTTCAGGCCGGCCACATCGAAAGCCTCATGGGCAGGCGAGTTGCCGCAGTCCGCAGCGCGGGCGGACAGGGGATGGACGGCAGCAAGCGTAGCGCAGGAAAGCCCGGCAGCAAGCAGGCCCTTGACGGAACGACGGAAGATCGACGGCATTGACAGACTCCACAAGACCGGATCGACCGGCCACAACCACTGGAACAGACTACCTGCGGTCGACCCCCGGCGAAAGCTGATTCTGCGTCTGAGGAACGTGCGGCAAGCCCTTCATCCGAAACATGATTTCATGGCAGAAAAGGGGCGCCATGCCTCTCGGCGCCAATTTATCGGCCCTGCGGCACAAAATACCGTCAAAAAGGCCGGAGCATCAGGATGCAGCCTTTCGCGCCGTGCCGTCCTGCTCTACATGCGAACGTCTGTCTGCTGCGGAAACGCGGCCTGTCCTGTCACGATGCGTTGGAGTTGACCGTGCGTCTGCGAGGTTCTGCCATTACCCTGGGTTCGGCACTTGCCGTGTCCCTGCTTCTCTCCGGCTGTGCCCAGCAGCCGATCGTTCAGCGTTCCGTGGCTCCGAATCCTTTCGGTTACCAGCGGGCATCCGCCGTCTGCCACGTCTCCGCCGTCAAGAAGGCTGCCGATGGCACGATGAGTGTGGACATGACGGTCCGCAGCGATGACGGACTGTGCTCCATCGCCATCCAGAAGCCGATGGGAGGCAATTATGCGTCCTTCGGCGTCAATCCCCCGCCGACACATGGCAAGGCTTTCCTCTACAATTATGACGGCAAGACCTACGTGGACTACACGCCCGCCACGGCTTATGCCGGAACGGATTCGTTCACGGCCGAGCTGATCCCCGGTGGCGGTCAGAAGCGCGAGCATCTGACGATCCACGCCACGGTCGATGCAACCGGTGTGGTTGTCGCAAAGCCGCCCGCAGTCGTTGCCCCCACACCGACGAAGGCCACAGCAAAGAAGACCCCCGTCCGTCACACGACGCGCCGTAAGAAATAAGAGATCCATTTCTGGATGGACCGGAACAGGGCGGGGAGAATTCTCTCCGCCCTTTTTCATGCCTGACAGACACAAAAAAACCGGCGGCTCCACAGGAAGCCGCCGGTTGACTGGAAAGCAGGACCTGTTCGCAGGTCTTACTTGAAGTCGATTTCCACGCGCCGGTTCTGCGGCTCGCGCGTATTGGCTGCCGTGACCACCAGCGGATGACTCTCGCCAAAACCCTGTGTCGTGATCATGCCCGCAGCCACGCCGTCCCGGACCAGCTCTTCCTTGACGGCGCTGGCACGACGCTGGGACAGCGCCATGTTGTAGGCTTCGCCCCGATGTCCCGGATGGGCCGCCGAACTGTCGGTATAGCCACTGACTTCGATATGGGTGACCTGAACGGACGTGGAATTGCGGGCCGCTGCCGCGACCACAGCCTTCGCCCGTGCGCTCAGCGTGGCCGAATCCCAGTCGAAGAACACCAGATAGGTGCGGGTGGGCGCCGGTCCCGGAATCGGCATTGGCGCTTCAACAGGCTTCGGCGGCGGCGGAGCCGGATTGAACTCGTAACGCAGACCCAGCATCAGCGAATGGTTGAAGTCTGTTCTTGTGTCGCGGTTGCCGCTGGACACGCCGAATTCCTTCGTCTTGTCCCAGCCCCCATAAATCCCGGTCGCCGTGGCATGGTGCCCGTTCGGCCCCATCAGCGTGTAAAAGCGGTATTCCGCTGTGGCCGACAGACCCACGACCCAGGGAACGGGAAAGGATAGGCCGAAAATGCCCTGATAGGCAAAGTTTCCGGCCGTGCCGCCCACATGCTGGTCGAAGGCACCGTTCGGAGCATGAACATAGGTGTTCATCGCCTGCCAGCCATAGCCGATACCAGCGCCGAAATACGGGAAGACCCAGGACTTGCCGATATCCATGTCGAACAGCGCATTGGCCATGACGCCATAGCCCTGCTGACGCCCGCCGACAGAAGACGGGAAGGTGCTGGAGCGGAACTGCTGCAGACGGTTGTTGCGGTAGTTGCCCTCGACCTCAACACGGAATCCGTTCCCGAGGCCGTATCCCAGACTGCCGATTCCGGTCACGCCAGCCTGATAGTGGTCACGTCCACTCGGAAAGACAGGTGACAGGCGTGCTGTCTGGTCCTGGTTGAAGCTCGCGCCGCCCTCACCTGCAACATACAGCCCTTTGACGGGCTGTGCGGTTGCGGCTTCCATGACAAGCCCGGTGACAAGCATCGAAACGCCTGCAGTGAACCCGGCACGGGTCAGCCAGGTCCTGACAACGGATCGGTGCGTCATGTCCATTTTTCTCCAACCAGCCAAATCTGCCAACCTTACCGTGTGTGTTCTTGCCGAAAGCTCGGACGATGGCAACGCATCACACGGCACAATGCCGCATCATGCAGTTTTCTTTATGGCAGGTTCGCCATGTGCTGTGTCTTCACTCCCACAGTTTACGCCTCTTCGTCCAGATCGAGCCTGCGCGATCCGAGGGTCCGCTCAATGGGCTGGGAAACATCGCGCATCTCAAGCTCGATGATCCACAGATCAGGATCATACTGTTTCTGCCGCTCCAGATAGGCGTCCACGCTGGCGGCATCAGTGGCATCCACGCGGGTCCAGCCCGATCCGTCCTCCCGCAGCACGCCGGTCCCGCCCGAACGGTCCGTCAGGACGATCAGGACCGCACCGGCATCCTCGTCTCCCTTTTTCAGAACCATGGCAGAGGTTCCATCCGAGGAAATACGGCGCAGGACAGCTCGTATCCAAAGCCCTGTTTTCAATCGTGCGCCCATGACCGTTTCCGTTCGTCCTGCAAGGTTAGTGGAGGGGCGCGCTGTTCTCGTCGGGAACAGACTCCAGAGCCGCCTTGTAAGCGGCAGGGGAAGACAGCAGCGCCTTTGCTGCGTCCATATCGGCGTCCGAGCCGATGGCGGCCGGACAGTGCTTGCGGATCTCGAGGATTTTCGCGACCGGGACCGGATAGCGTGCGGCCCGTGCCATCTGTACGGCCTCGCCCTGAAGGCTGTTTCCCGCTTTCAGGGCGGAAAGCTGCGCCTGAAGCGCCTCCGCCCCAAGGGACGTGCAGATCTGCGGCATCACGCCCAGCCCCTGGATTGGCCAGCCCAGCGGAGCCTGGTTGCGACTCCACGTCACGAACAGTTCGCCGCCATTCGGCATCTGGCCGATCACCTGCACGAGCCCCTTGCCCAGCGTCTCGCTCCCGATCACGACGGCGCGCCGGTGATCCGCCAGTGCGGAAGCGAGAATCTCGGCCGCGCTGGCCGTCCGTCCGTCCACGAGGACGACCACGGGGGTTCCGTTGGTCATGTCCCCGCCCTGAACGGCCCAGATATGGTTGGCCAGAGGATTCCGGCCCTGCGTGGTGACGGCGACGCCATGATCCAGCAGGAGGGCCGCAGTGGTCACGGCCTGTTGCAGGACGCCACCGCGATCGCCGCGCAGATCGAGAATGATGCCCGCAGCCTTGCCTTTCCCCGGCGCTGGAGTGGGGGCGTCCGGGGTCGGTTCGTCCACGACCTGGTCGATATACTGGCTGATTTCCTCGGCCGTCTGGGTCGAGAAGGACGAGACACGCAGAACGGTGAAGGGGCCCTCGGTGGATGCAAACACGGTTTCCGGTGGAACCTGCACCCGTTGCAGCCTGTAGGCCGTGGGACGGTGTCCCTTCGCCGCGATCCCCAGCGTGACGGAGCTGTGCTCGTCTCCCTCCAGCCAGTCCTGAACAGTTGCGGCATCCTGACCATGCGTGGAGCGTCCATTGACGGAGACCAGATGCTCGCCCGTATCAACACCCGCTTCCCAGGCGGGACCGTTGGCGTTGACGGCCGTAATCACGATGGTTCGTCCACTTTGCCCGAGGCTCAGCCCTACCGTTCCCGTGCTGCCCGTGCGCCGTGTCCGGTCCGACGTCGCGGGAGAGGGGCCAAGATAGCGGGAATAGGGGTCGAGATGATTGAACAGCTCGTCAAAGAACCCCTGCAACAGCGCATCTGACCCCGCGTCCCGCAATGTGGAGGAATGCTGCCAGGCCGCCTGCATCGCTGCGGTAACCAGATCCGCCCAGGCGGAGTGACTGCCCGCAGCAGGCAGGGCCCGGCTGAAGAGCACTGTCTGCCCCTGAAGAACGCTCAGTGTCGCAGGGAGGGGCGCATCGACGGGTTTTTCAGCTGCGGTGGCCGTTCCGGGGGCATGGACGGCCGCAGGCGCCGCGGTCGTGGGCTGTGTGACCGTGACGGACAGGGTCGGGTCGATGGCGGTCAGGCCATCCAGTCCCCAGACGCAGAAATCCCGCGCGGAATGGGCTTCCAGCGTTCGCGGCTCCAGAAAACCGAGAGCTGCGATCAGAACGTCCCGCGTGATGGATGTCGAAAAAACGGGAGGTGCTGGTGCAGCAGGAGGCACGGCCGTTGCCGTGGCGGGAGCAGGGGTGGCTTCGACAGGACGGGCGGCATCCGGTCCGGCCCCGGTTGGTGCCTGAGCTTCCGCCCGACGGCTGTGGAGGGCAAGGACGAAGATGCAGAACACCAGACACAGCGCCACACGACATGCCGCCTTGCGGCTGCGCGGCATGAAAAAGGTCACAGGGCGGGCGGCATGACGCAAGACGGGGTCCTTGGAGACGGGACGGCAAAAGAAGGCTGCTCCCGTAACGCGACCACGCCACAAACTTCAGCCACGGTAAAGACTTGCCAGATCAAATCTGGGGTCGGCAGTGCCATCTGGCAACACTGCCGACCAATCTGTTTTCAGTCTTCCGACGACGTGTCGGAAACAGTCTTACGCTTCCGCGGCGTTGTGGTTTTCGTCTTTGTGGCAGATTTGGCCGGGATACGCTTCGTTACCGTCTTCAGAGCGGCCTCGCCTTCTTCCGAAGACGCAACGGCTTTCTTGGCCTTTGCCGTTTTCGGAGCCGCTTTTTTCGCGGAAGTTTTTTTTGCGCCGCCTTTCAGGGGTTTGCCCTTTTCCGCCAGAAGCGCCACCGCTTCATCGAGCGTGACCTCCTCCATGTCCTGCCCCTTCGGCAGGTTGGCGATCAGCTGACCATGCTGGGCGTAGGGGCCGAACCGCCCCTTGCGGATCATGACCGCTTCGCCGTCCTTGGGGTGTGGTCCCAGATTGCGGATGGAGGCGAGCTTTTTTGCCAGCGAATCCACGGCCCGGTTCAGCCCGACGGTCAGGACGTCGTCGTCCTTGTCGAGCGTGCCATAGATGGCCCCCATCTTCACATAGGGTCCGAACCGCCCGAGGCCGGCCTCGATCTTTTCGCCCGTTTCGGGGTGAAGGCCGACCAGACGGGGCAGGGACAGCAGGCCCAGCGCCTGTTCCATGGTCATGGTGTTGCCGTCGAGGCCTTTGGGAATGGTCGTCCGCTTGGGCTTGGCCTTCTTGTCCTCGGGATTGGGTTCGCCGCGCTGGATGTAGAGCCCGTACGGCCCGCGACGGATCGAGATATCCTCGCCGGTGTCCGGGTCCTGTCCCAGAACTTTCGGGCCGTCATTCAGTCCTTCGGTATCGCCTTCCTCGGCCACCAGACGGCGGGTGAACTGGCAGGTCGGATAATTCGAACAGCCGATGAAGGCGCCGAACTTGCCAAGCCGCAGGCCCAGCCGCCCAGTTCCGCAGGACGTGCAGACGCGCGGATCGCCGCCATCAGGGCGGGGCGGGAAGAAATGCGGCCCGAGGTCCTCGTCCAGAGCGTCGATGACGTCCGAGATCTTCAGGTCCTTGGTCTGCGCCACGGCAGCGGAGAAATCATGCCAGAACGCTGCCATGACGTCGTGCCAGTCGGCACGGCCGCCCGAAATGTCGTCAAGCTGTTCTTCAAGTGAGGCCGTGAAGCCCGAATCCACATAGCGCTCGAAGAAGGACGTCAGGAACGCCGTGACCAGCCGTCCACGGTCTTCGGGAATAAAGCGCCGTGCATCCAGCCGCACGTAATTGCGGTCCCGCAGCACGCCCAGAATGGAGGCATAGGTTGAAGGACGGCCAATGCCGATCTCTTCCATTTTCTTGACGAGCGAGGCTTCCGAATAACGCGGAGGCGGCTGGGTGAAATGCTGTTCGGCATCCACGGCGCTGGTCGTCAGGCGATCGCCTTCCTTCATCGGTGGCAGGAGCTTACCGTCTTCGTCCTCGACCTTGGTGTCGTCCCGGCCTTCGATATAGAGCTTGAGAAAGCCGTCGAATGCGATGGTCGAGCCCGTGGCGCGCAGAAGCGTCTGACCGCTGGCATCAGCCAGCGTCACTGCGACCTGATCCAGTTCCGCCGACTGCATCTGCGAGGCGACGGAGCGCTTCCAGATCAGGTCGTACAGCTTTTTCTGTTCGGGTGTCAGCGCATGAGCGACGTCCTGGGGCGTCAGGAAAACATCCGTCGGGCGGATGGCCTCATGGGCCTCCTGCGCATTCTTGGCCTTGGTGGAATAGGCCCGCGGGGAATCCGGCACATAGTCGCCCCCGAACGCCTTGCCGATATGCCCGCGGATGGATCCGATGGCTTCCTTTGCCATCGTCACACCGTCGGTTCGCATATAGGTGATCAGACCGGTGGTTTCGCCGCGCAGATCCACACCTTCGTAAAGCTGCTGCGCCGTGCGCATCGTCGTTTGTGCGCTCATGCCGAGCTTGCGGGAGGCCTCCTGCTGGAGGGTCGACGTCGTGAAGGGGGGCGGCGGATTGCGCTTGGTGCGCTTGCGCTCGACAGAGCGGACCGTGAACTGGCCGCCCAGAACCGTATCGCGCGCTCCGAATGCCAACTGTTCGTTGTTCAGGTCGAACTGGTCGAGTTTTTCACCCTTCAGATGCGTCAGACGGGCCTGAAAAGCGGCCTTGCCGGGCGTCGTGAAGCCGCCGGTGACGGTCCAGTATTCCTTGGGGCGGAAAACCTCGATTTCGGCTTCGCGCTCACAGATCAGACGCAGCGCCACTGACTGCACACGCCCGGCACTCCGGCTGCCCGGCAGCTTGCGCCACAGGACGGGAGACAGCGTGAAGCCCACCAGATAATCCAGCGCGCGGCGGGCCAGATAGGCGTCAATCAGCGGGCGGTCCAGCTCACGCGGGGCCGCCATCGCCGCCGTGACGGCCGATTTGGTGATTTCGTTGAAGGTGACGCGATGGACGTCCACGTTCTTCAGAAGCTTCTTTTCTTCCAGAACGCTGCGGACATGCCACGAAATCGCTTCGCCTTCGCGATCCGGGTCAGTGGCGAGATAGAGGTTTTTCGCCCCCTTCAGCGCCTTTGTGATGGCGGAGATCTGCTTTGCGCCGCGTTCATCCGTCTGCCAGCTCATGGCAAAGTTCTCGTCCGGGCGCACGCTTCCGTCCTTGGGCGGCAGATCCCGCACATGTCCGAATGAAGCGAGCACGGTATATCCGCTTCCCAGATACTTGTTGATCGTCTTGGCCTTTGCCGGGCTCTCGACCACCACAACGTCCGTCATCGCCACTCCGGTATTCCGCGTCACTTCAGTTCGGCAGCAACGCCACGCGTCCGCCGGGCACAAACTCCACAACCCCGCCGAGCTCCAGCTCGGCCAGCGTCGCAAGCACTGCCGACACGGAGAACTGGCAGCGGCGCACCACATCGTCAACTGCTACAGGCGTCACGGAGAGAAGAGGCCGCACGCTCTGCTGCACCAGATCGGGGTCAATCCAGCCGGCATCGGGGATGTCGCCCCATGCGGACGATGGTTCGGAAAACCCGGTCAAAGGCGGGGTGTGGCCTGCTGAACGCTGCCAGGGCACGGGGTCGCGTGCGGGAAGTTCCAGCGGCAAGGCCTGAAGAATATCGTTAATATTTTCTGTCAGGGTCGCCTGGCTCGTTTTCAGCAGATGATTGCCGCCCCGTGACCGCGGATCGAGCGGCGAACCCGGCACGACCAGAAGTTCGCGGCTGTAGGACTGGGCCAGATCAGCCGTGATCAGCGTGCCGGAGTCCAGCGCGGCCTCAATGATGAGGCAGCCCAGCGAAATCCCGGCAATCAGGCGGTTTCGTCGTGGGAAATGGCGGGCCAGCGGCACGGTTCCCAGCAGGGCTTCCGTCACCAGACAGCCCTTTTCGGCAATCTGCTCCTGAAGGGATGCATTCTCCGGCGGATAGACATGATCCAGCCCTCCGGCGATTGCGGCCACCGTCAGGCCCGGATAAAGGGCAGCGGCATGCGCGGCCGAGTCGATGCCCCGCGCCAGCCCTGAAACCACGCAGATTCCGGCATGGGCCATTTCGGCCGCAAGGCTTTCGGCAATCCGGATTCCCGCAGCCGAAGCATTGCGTGCTCCCACAACCCCCACGGACCGCATCGACAGTTTGTCGACATTCCCGAGCGTGAACAGGACAGGAGGCGCATCCGGCACCCGCGACAGCAGGAGCGGATAGTCCGCATCCCCCCGCAGCAGCATTTTCCCACCCAGTTTTTCAAGGCGCTCCAGTTCGTCTGCCATGCGGGAGACGGACGGAATGGCAGGATCATCCTGACGTCCCGCCTTGCGCATCCGTCCCGGCAGGGCCGCCAGAGCGGCTCCCGCGCTGCCATACTGCGTCATCAGTCGCGCAAAGTTGACCGGACCGACGCCCGGCGTCTGCGACAGGCGTAGCGTGTCGATTCGGTTTGTGGTGGATATGACGGGAGAGGGGGCTGCGGAAGCTGTCATAAGGTCTTTCTCCTTAAGGCAGATTCCTTAACAGGCACTTAAAATCTTAGGAACGAGGCGCTTGGTCCACGTTCACGCGCGGCTCTTGGCCCGTTAGAAGGCGCGCAATATTGCTCCAGTGCCGGGCCCAGATCAGCAGCGAGACGAGCAGCGTCGCCACAGGAATGGGGGAGTGCAGCGTGCGTCCGGACAGCAGCACCATCAGCACCGGCGCGAGCAGAAACGCCGCCAGAGCGCCGGCTGAGGAAATCCGGCTCAGGCGTGCGACCAGCAGCCAGACCACACAGCAGCCCAGCCCGACCGGCCAGGACAGGACCCAGATCGTTCCGAGCCCTGTCGCGACGCCTTTGCCGCCCCTGAAGCCGAGCCAGACCGGAAAACAGTGCCCGAGAACGACGGCGACGGTTGCCACAGCCATGGTCATCTCGCCCGCACCGGGGAAGAAAAACCGTGCGATCAGGACCGCTGCAGCTCCCTTGAGCGCATCCAGCAGCAGCGTGGCCGCAGCCAGACCGCGTCGTCCCGTGCGCAGGACGTTGGTTGCGCCGATATTGCCCGAACCGATCTTGCGGATGTCCCCGCCGCCAGAAAGCGCCGTCAGCAGAAGCCCGAACGGGATGCTTCCGATGACGTAGGACACGAGAAACAGCAGAATGAGCTGTGCCTGAAAACCGCTCAAGACCGTGCCTCCGCCAGTCCGTCAGCGGTGAAGACTTCCACGCCCCGCTTGAACGTCCGCAGGACACGGCCTTTCAGATTCCGGCCGTCAAACGGTGTGTTCTGTGCGCGTCCCGGCAGGTCTCCGGCGACCACTGTCCATGATCCTTCCGGATCGAACAGGCACAGATCGGCATCGCTCCCGATGGCCAGCGTTCCGGCATCAAGGCCCAGCAGGGCAGCCGGAGCGGACGTCACCAGCCGCAACGCATCCACAAGCGGCAGTCCCGCGCCCAGTGTCACACCCAGCAGCGTGACCAGTCCGGTGCCCCCGGCGCGGGCCTGTGCAAAAGGAAGCCGCTTGTCATCCGCATCCGCCGGAGCATGGTCCGAGGCTACGGCGTCAATCGTTCCGTCCGCCAGCGCGGCACAGACGGCCTGCCGGTCGGCGTCGTTGCGCAGGGGGGGCGAGAGTTTCGCGTAGGTGCGGAAGTCGCCGATATCGTCTTCGGTCATGGCAAAATAGGGCGGCGCCGTATCGCAGGTCACGCGTACGCCCCGGCTCTTGGCCGCACGGATCAGGTCCAATCCCTCTGCCGTCGAGACATGCGCGAAATGCAGCCGCGCCCCGGTCATGGCCGCCAGACGCAGATCGCGGGCGATCATGATGGCCTCGGCTTCGGCCGGAACCTGCGGCAGACCCATTCGCACCGCGCGGGCTCCGGCCGTGGCACACGCGCCTTTGGCCAGAGACGGATCTTCCGGATGCTGCACCACGATGGCGTCGAGAAAGCGCGAATAGGACAGCAGGTTGCGCATCTGCTTGGCGTCTGAAATCGCGCGGGTTCCGTCCGTGAACGCCACGGCTCCGGCGTTACGCAACAGCCCGAGTTCGGCCATTTCGCCGCCCTCGCAGCCGCGCGTCAGCGCGCCGTAAGGATGGATCGAGACCATACCCGTCTCTTCGCCCCGGACCCGCAGCAGATGCACGAGGGCCGGATTGTCGATCGGTGGCGAGGTGTTGGGCAGGACCGCCATGGTGGTAATGCCACCCGCGACGGCAGCCCGCGCCCCGGAAGACACGCTCTCACGGTATTCCGACCCCGGCTCCCCGAGTGCGACGCGCATGTCCACCAGGCCGGGACACAGCACGGCTCCTGCGCCATCAATGATCTGCGCGCCTTCGGGAACCGACCCGTCTTCGCAGGCGACGATCTTCCCCTGGCGCACCACAAGTCGCCCGGTCTCATCGCGGCCCGAAGCCGGGTCGATCAGTCGGACATTTTCAAAAACGATATCGCTCATACCGGCATCCGTGCCCGGGACAGACGGTCCAGAACCGCCATCCGCACAGCCACGCCCATCTCAACCTGTTCGGAAATCACGCTCTGATCCGAATCCGCCACGTCCGAAGCGATTTCTACCCCGCGGTTCATCGGGCCCGGATGCATGACGAGCGCGCCAGGATTGGCCAGCGCCAGACGGCGGCGGTCCAGCCCGAAGAAGTGGAAATATTCCCGCGCACTTGGCACCAGACCCGCCCCCATGCGCTCTTTCTGCAGGCGCAGGGACATGACGACATCCGCGCCATCCAGCGCCTTGTCCATGTCGGAATACAGCGCGACATTGCCGAGCCCGGCCATAGCCCCCGGAAGCAGCGTCGGTGGCCCGACCAGCCGCACCCGGTTTCCGAATGCCGTCAGCAGATGGATGTTGGAGCGTGCCACCCGGCTGTGCCCGACATCCCCGCAGATGGCGACCGTAAGGCCCTCAAGGCGGCCGAAATGCCGGCGGATGGTCAGCGCATCCAGCAGCGCCTGTGTCGGATGTTCATGCGTGCCGTCGCCCGCATTGACGACGCTGGCTTCGACTTTCTGCGACAGCAGGGCGGGCGCGCCGGACTGCGCGTGTCGGATGACCAGCAGGTCACAACGCATGGCGTTGAGCGTCGCCGCTGTATCCAGCAGCGTCTCGCCCTTGTTCACCGAACTTGTGGCGACGGACATGTTGATGACGTCCGCGCCAAGCCGCTTGCCCGCGAGTTCGAAACTCGTGCGGGTGCGGGTGCTGTCTTCGTAGAACAGATTGATGACCGTCCGCCCCCGCAGCGCATCACGCGGCGCGGAGCGCGAACGGCTCAGCAGCGCATAGCTCTCCGCCAGATCGAGGAACGGCACGAGCTGTTCGGCAGACAGCCCCTCGATTCCCAGGAGATGCCGGGGGACGGAGGGCCGCTCAGCCATCGGTGGACGCGGAGGCGAGAACGGCAGCAATGCGGGCCAGAACCTCGTCCTGTCCCAGCGCCGCGAGCGTCAGATCAATACCCGGAGACGTCGTGGAGCCGGTCATGGCCGCGCGCAGCGGCTGGGCCACGGAGCCGAGCTTGATCTCATGTTTTTCAGCATAGGCGCGCAGCGTCGCATCGACGGTTTCGGGCGTGAAATCCGAAAGCGCGGCCAGATCCTTGCCTACGCCCTGCAGAACCTTGCGCCCGTCCTCGCCCAGCAGCTTATCGGCCTTGGGGGTGAAGGTCAGGGGAAGGGTAAAGCCTGCGAAAGCGGCGTTGTCCGCCAGTTCCACGAGCGTTTTTGCGCGCTCCTTGAGGCCCGGCATCATCGCAAGAATGCGTGCGCGGGTGCGCTCATCGGTGACAACGCCGTCGCGGCCCTGAAGGCGCTGCATGACGTCATCCGTCAGGCGCGCATCATCGGCGACGCGCATCCAGATTCCGTTCAGATGCGCCAGCTTGACGTAATCCATCCGGGACGGGGAGCGGCCCACGCCATCCAGATCGAACAGCTTGATCTGCTCTTCGCGGGACAGGACTTCGGCATCGCCATGACCCCAGCCCAGACGCAGCAGGTAGTTGCACAGGGCTTCCGGCAGATAGCCTTCCTCGCGGAAATCCACGACCGACTGTGCGCCATGGCGCTTGGACAGCTTGGCGCCGTCGGGGCCGTGGATCAGCGGCAGATGCGCGAAATGCGGCAGGTTCCAGCCCATGGCGCGATAGATCATGGCCTGACGGAACGTGTTCGTCAGATGATCGTCACCCCGCATGACATGGGTGATGTCCATATCGTGATCGTCGACGACCACGGCGTGCAGATACGTGGGCGTGCCGTCCGAGCGCAGCAGGATCAGGTCGTCCATTTCGGAATTTGCGACCCGGACTTCGCCCTGCACCAGATCCTTGATGATCGTCTCGCCGTCACGCGGGGCCTTCAGACGCACGACATAGGGTGCACCGGCGGGCGCTTCGGACGGATCGCGGTCCCGCCATGTGCCGTCGTAACGGGGCGGGCGCTTCTCGGCCATGGCCTTCTCGCGCATGGCGGTCAGTTCTTCGGGGGTGCAGAAGCACTTGTAGGCCTGACCCTTTTCCAGAAGCTCAAGCGCCACTTCCGTATGGCGGTCCTGCCGGGCGGACTGGAAAACCGGTTCCGCATCCGCCTCGATTCCCATCCAGGCCAGACCGTCAAAGATCACGTCCACGGCTTTTTGAGTGGAGCGTTCCTTGTCGGTGTCCTCGATCCTCAGGAGGAATTCGCCGCCGTGATGACGGGCAAAGAGGAAATTGAACAGGGCGGCGCGGGCGTTGCCGACATGCAGCAGACCCGTCGGGGAGGGGGCAAATCGCGTACGGATGGTCATGCCGCCGTCATATCACGCTCTGACCCACGCTTCCATCCGCCAGCACGAGCGGGTCTGCGGCGTTTCGTCACGCAGCATCGCTTTACAAAAAGCTAAGGTTCTTCAAGCGCGTGTGATTTCCAGCCGCCTCCCGAAGCGGCCTATTGTGACGTTCAATAGTCCGGGTGGTGCCTTTCCAATGAACAGACGAGATTTCAATGCCCTGCTGGCAGGGCTGGGTCTGACCTTCGGAGAGGGGAAGATCCATCACGCCAGTGCCACGACCTCCCGTGTGGATGTCTTTACGCTGCGCGCCAATGACTGGGTTCCGAACAATCCGGAGTTGCCTGTCATCGTCTATCGCAATGCGCTCGAAGCCGGGCCGGATCGCGAGGCGGTGTATGAAGGCCTGTTCAGCCGGAACGGCTGGCCGCCGCAGTGGCGCAACGGTGTCTATCCGTTTCATCACTATCATAGTCTCGGTCATGAAGTTCTGGGCTTTTCCAACGGTTCCGCGCGCCTGATGCTGGGAGGGCCGAATGCCCGGACGGTCGAGGTGCGCGGTGGCGACATCGCAGTGCTTCCGGCCGGAACGGGGCACTGCAATCTCGGATCGGACACGGAGTTCACCGTCATCGGCGCCTATCCGCCCAACCAGTCTTTCGACATCCTTCGCGCCGCCCCCACGGCGGAGCAGAGTGCCCGTATTCACGGCCTGCCCTTCCCGAAAACCGATCCGGTTCAGGGCGCAGCAGGTGTTCTCGCACGGGAGTGGCACCCATCATGACGGGTTTTCCTCTCAGGCGCCGTCCTTTCCTTGCAGCGCTCGCGGGGCTGGCCACGGTCAGCAGCGCCAGTGCTGTCGAGGCGACGAGCCAGAAAATGCGGATCGGCATTATCGGCACAGGCCATGTCGGCACAACGCTGGCTGAACTCTGGGTCCATGCGGGTTATCCCGTCATGGTGTCGTCGCGTTCCCTGAGCGAGGCGCAGTCTCTGGCCACGTCGCTGGGCCCGCTCGCCACGGCCGGAACCCCGGCGCAGGCAGCAGCCTATGGCGATGTGGTGGTTCTTGCCGTCCCCTATGGCGCTATTCCGCAGCTTGGCCCGCAGCTCAGCCGGACACTGCTGGACAAGGTTCTGCTCGATCCGTCCAACCCCTATCCCTGGCGGGATGGGGCGATTGCGGACACGGCGCAGCGGGACGGGGCAGGGGTGACGACACAGCGTTATTTCCCTTCGGCGCATGTGGTGCGGGCGTTCAACTCCATCGACATGACCACGCTGCGTTCGGAGGCGCATCGCGCTTCGTCGCTTCTGGCGGTTCCCGTGGCGGGGGATGATGCGCAGGCCGTGTCGCAGGTGACGACGCTGGTGAAGGCGGCCGGATTCGATCCTGTCGTGACCGGCAATCTTGCAACCGCAAGGCTGTTTCAGCCGGGAAGCACGGGGTTTGAACTGGAGCGGGATGCTGCCGGTCTGAAACAGGCGCTGCACCTTCCGCAGTAGATTGGGCCGCAGGAGGCGCTGACCTTAATCGGGGAGGCGCGTCCTGCGGAAAAATCCGTTACGGTTCTGTTTGTGAAGACAGAACCCCTTTCCGTCCCGGACCTCGATCCGCGCGAACTTCTGGTGCGCGAGGAACGCCTGGATTCCTTGCAGCCGCCGCCTGCCGTGATCCGGTCTGTTCTGGATCAGGGGCGGCAGATGATCTGCTGGCTCCCGGTTGCTGTCGGGCTTGGGAGCGTGACCTACCTTGCCCTGCCGTTCGAGCCTTCCATTCTGTCCGTCATGCTTGTCACCCTCCTGTTTGGCCTGTCGGGAACCGGGTGTCTGTGGTGGGGCTGGCAGCGGCTTTTTCCGCGCCTTCTGGGATTTGCGCTTCTGGCCGTCGTGACCGGTTTTGGCGATCTGGCGTTACAGGCCCGAATGCAGCCGCCCATGCCGGTTCTGCCGACCCATGCCACCGTTCTGACCGGTCGCGTGCAGTCTCTGGAAATTCTGCCGCCCCGCAATGATGACGAGGATGACGGTCATCGTGTTACTCTGGCCGATGCAGTGTTCGAGACGCCCGTGGATGCCGGAATGGCACCGCTGCACCGCACGTTGCATATTCGTCTGCGCGACGATGACGACCTTTTGCCGGAGCCGGGAAGCACGATCAGCCTGCGTACGATGCTGCGACCGCCCCCCCCGCCGTCATGGCCGGGCGGGCGTGACCTTCAGCGCGAGGCATGGTTTTCGGGACTGGCGGGAAGCGGTTACGCGCTGGCGCCGGCCAGTCTTACAGGCGCGGCGGTTCGGACATCATGGATCGAGACCCTGCGCGAAACCGTCGCCTTTCGCACGGCGGCCGTGCTGTCCGACCAGACCGCCGCCATTGCCGCCACGCTTCTGGCGGGTGAAGCCGGGGGCATCGACCAGCAGACGCGGGAGGCATTTTCCGCATCCGGGCTGGCGCATCTTCTTGCCGTTGCGGGGCTGCATCTGGGGCTGGTGATGGCCGCCGTCATTGTGACGTTGCGCTGCGGTCTGGCGTCTATCGAATATATTGCCCTGCGCTGGCCCTGCCGGCAGATCGCAGCTGTTTCCGGACTGCTGGCCGGAGCGGGGTATGTGCTGCTGACGGGCGCGCATCTGCCCAGCCTGCGGGCGCTGGGGATGGCGAGCCTCGTGACGCTGGCCATCGTGACCGGGCGGCGCGTCCTGTCCATGCGGTCTCTGTCCATCGTGGCGCTGCTGATCCTGCTGGTCTCGCCGGTTTCGGTTGTGGATGTGTCGTTCCAGATGTCGTTCGCCGCCGTGATGGGGCTGATTGCGGGGTATGGCGTGCTGCGCGAGCCGCTCATGCGGCTGCGCGGGGAGGGGGAATGGTACAGGGTTGTGGCGTCCTATGGCGCGGCCCTGACGCTGACGAGCCTTCTTGCCGGGCTGGCGACCCTGCCGGTCAGCATGGCGCATTTTGGCGCGCTTCAGCCGTGGTTCGTGCTGGCCAATCTGGTGGCCGTGCCGCTGGCGGCTGTCTGGATCATGCCGGTCGGGCTTCTGGCGCTTGTCGCCATGCCGTTTCATGCCGAAGCGCCGTTTCTGAAGCTCATGGGTGTGGGCATCCGCATCGTGCAGGTGCTGGCGGAGCGGGTGGCGGCGTTTCCGATGGCGCATCAGCCTGTTCCGGCCATGCCGGACTGGGGACTGCTGCTCGTGATGTGTGGGCTGTGTTTTCTGTGCCTTTGGAAAGGCCGGGTCTGTCTGGCTGGTCTGCTACCTGTGGCGATCGGGGTGGCGTCGATCTGGCTGGCGCCGAAGCCTGATATTTTCGTCTCGGCGGATGCGGGGCTGATGGCGGTGCGCCGTCCGGACGTCCTGCTGGTTGGTCCGCATTCCGGTCTGGAACGCCGCACGCTGGAAGACTGGCAGCAGGCTCTGGCGCTTCCGGTGGCGCCTCTGCCGCCGGACTGTCTGGCTGGTTTATGCCGGATCAGCGTCGAGGCGCAGACTGTCCTGCTGCGTCCCCGTGATTCATCGGATGGCGCCATTCTTCCGGACGCGCGGCAATGCGACGGGGTGAGCCTGTTCATCAGTGCGTCTCCCGCCCGCAAAGGCTGCGCGGATGTGCCGTCCATCGACCGGTTTTCGGTCTGGCGCGACGGGGCTTATGCCGTGTTCGCCGGGCGTGCCCTTACGATTGTTTCGGACCGGAGCTGGCGGGGGAGCCGGCTCTGGGTTCCACCCGTGGGCTGGCACGGCATGCCCAATCTGCCTCTGGCTCAGTCCGAATAGGGCGTGTCTCAACGTTTTGGAAAGCAATCGCCCTGTAGGATCGTCGCACAAGGAGATCCGTTATCGTGGCGCAAAAAACCGCAGGGGCCATTCTGTTTGGCCTGTCACTGACAGCCGTCGGGCCGCTCCATGCCGCGCCCGTTGCGGTCTGGGAGGGGCTGACACTGGGCATGAGCGTCCCGGAAGCGCAGATCAGCCATCCGCAGCTGATGGCGCTGCCCTCTCCGGTGCCGCGCCCCGGTTTTGCGCGCTACGTCATGCAGGGGCCGTTCATCGGCTCCTGCCTCTCGACGGTGGATGTGAATTTTCTGGGCGGCCGTCTGGCATCTGTCGAAGTTCATGCCCTGACGGACACGGATTCCGGTGATGTCCGCATCTGTGCCGAGGAATGGGGCCGTGCCATCCGTCAGAAATACGGTCAGCCCCTGTTTGAGGTGCGCGCGCCGATGACGGAAAACATCACCTGGAATGCAAACGGCTTTTCCGTGACGACCCATATGCGCGTCCTCAACAGCATCGTGCTCTATTCCGTCTCCTATCAGGCCCCGCGCCGCACAGCCGCCCAGATTTTCTGAAGGGGTGTCTAGCGCGCGGCGGCTTTCCGGGGCGCGGGTGCCGCCATGCGTTTGTCCGGATACCGGCACCATGTCGTGGCCGGGCAGCGCCAGCATTCGGGCGCGCGGGCCTTGCAGACATAACGCCCGTGCAGAATCAGCCAGTGATGCGCCGGGCGGAGCATGTCTTTCGGGATGCGGGCGACCAGCCCGTCCTCGACCTGTCGCACGGTTTTGCCGGGGGCCAGGCCGGTACGGTTGCCGATGCGGAAAATATGGGTATCGACCGCCATCGTATCCGCGCCGAATGCGACATTCATCACGACATTCGCCGTCTTGCGCCCGACACCGGCCAGCGCTTCGAGCGAGGCCCGGTCGGATGGTACCTGTCCGCCGTGACGCTCCAGCAACTGATGGCAGAGCAGGTCCACGTTATGCGCTTTCGCCCGCCACAGGCCGATGGTGCGGATGTGCCGCGCAATGCCCTCTTCGCCGATGGCCGCCATGGAGGCCGGGTCGGGGGCTTCCTCGAACAGGCCTTTCGTCGCCTTGTTGACGGATTTGTCCGTCGCCTGTGCCGACAGCACGACGCTTACCAGAAGTTCGAACGGATTGCGGAACACCAGTTCGCTTTCCGCATCCGGATTGGCTTCGGCAAGCGCTGTAATGAAGGCTTTTGCGGCCGCCTTGCTCATGGCCCGCTTCGCGGTTGCGGGGGCATCGGTCATGACGGGCACTCCAGTAGGGTGTGTTGCCGGGGGTGTGTTGCGTCTGGTCCGGACACACAGCAAGATACGGCAAAGTTCTGAAAATTCCATGCCATCACACCCCATGTCATTACACCGTGGCCTGTTCTGCATGACATCGCAGACCGGCAGACGGCGGAGCACCCTGTGTCTGATACCGTTTCCGATACCTCTTTTCCCATGAGCCGCCAGCAGCAGGAGGGCCGCAAGCAGGAGGTGTCCTTCACGGACGTCCTGTCTTTCGTCTGCAGCCGCTGGTGTGACCATCCTCTTCTGCTGGCGAAGACTCTTGGTGGCGTTGCCCTCGCCACGCTGGCCGATGTCTGCACGCCCATTCTCGCGGGCCGTCTGGTGGAGGATATTTCCCGCCATGCCGCCGGTCCCGCTGTAGAGAAAACCTCGGAACTGCTGCATCTGCGCGACGATGCGGGGCTGATGGTCGCGGGGCTGATCGTCCTCGGGCTGGTCGGGCTGTTCGGACGGCGCTCCTCCTTCATCGGGATTTCGTATCTCACGCTCGCCATCATGCACCGCGTCGCCAATCAGGCGTTCGATCGGGTGCAGCGCTTCTCGACGGACTGGCATGCCAACAACTTCGCCGGCTCGACCGTCCGCAAGCTGACGCGCGGCATGTGGGCCATTGATACGCTGGACGACACGCTCCTGCTTCTGATCGCGCCGGAAGTGCTGGTTCTGGGCGGGACGACGGCGGTGCTTATGGTCCGCTCACCGCTGATGGGGTCGATTCTGGCGGTTTCGGTGGTGCTGTTCGCCACGCTCTCCATCATGCTGACCCTGCGCTATGTCGCGCCGACCGCCCGTGCGTCCAATGAATGGGACACGAAAATGGGCGCGGCCATGGCGGATGCCGTGACCTGCAATCCGGTCGTCAAGGCATTCGGTGCGGAAAACCGCGAGGATGCCCGGCTCGACAGCATCATCCGTGGCTGGCGTCAGCGCACTCTGAAAACCTGGGTACGCGGCACCAACAGCGCCAATCTTCAGGCGCTGGCCTCGCTCGCCATGCGAATGCTGCTGATCGGGCTGGCCGTCTGGCTGTGGTGGGACGGCAAGGCCGGTCCGGGTGACGTGGCCTATGTGCTGACGATGATGTTCCTCGTGCAGGGGTATCTGCGCGATCTGGGACAGCAGGTCAGTCAGGTGCAGCGTTCGGTCAATGAGATGGAGGAACTCGTGGCGATTTTCCGTCGCGATCCCGCCATCCAGGACGCAAACGATGCGCAGACGGCCCGTTTCACAACAGGGGCCATTCACTTCGAGCATGTAGACTTCCAGTATCCGGGGCAGGTCAAACCGCTTTACAACGACCTGAGCATCGACATCGCGCCGGGGTCCCGCGTGGCGCTTGTCGGGCCGAGCGGCTCGGGCAAGACGACCCTGACCAAGCTGCTCCAGCGGCTTTATGACGTGAACGGCGGTCGGATCGTGGTGGACGGGCAGGATATCGCCCATGTTACGCAGGAGTCCCTGCGCGCGCATATCGCCATCGTTCCGCAGGAACCGGTGCTGTTTCATCGCACACTTGCGGAAAACATCGCCTATGCGCGCCCCGATGCGAGCCGTGCCGAGATCGAAGACGCCGCCCGTCTGGCCAATGCGGCGCCGTTCATCGAGCGGTTGCCCGAGAGGTACGAAACCATGGTTGGAGAGCGTGGCGTGAAGCTCTCGGGCGGCGAGCGCCAGCGTGTTGCCATCGCCCGCGCCTTTCTGGCCGATGCACCCATCCTGATTTTCGACGAAGCGACGTCCAGCCTCGATTCCGAGTCCGAATCCCTTGTGCAGGACGCGATGCGTCGCCTGATGCAGAACCGGACCGTGATTGTCGTGGCGCATCGTCTCTCGACCGTCATGGAACTGGACCGCATCCTCGTGTTCAGTCAGGGCGCGCTGAAAGAAGACGGAACGCATGCCGAACTGATTACGCGCGAGGGCGGGATTTACCGCCGCCTGTTCGAGCTTCAGTCGCTGGAGGGCTGAAGCCGGAAGGAAAGGGTCTGCTTTTCGGCATCTTTCCCGGTCTGGAGGCGTTTCGTCCTTCATGCATGTTTCCGCCCGGAGCACAGGATGTCCGATAAAGAAGCTCGGCGGGAGCCAGACAGGAGACCGCCGCATGACCATCCGTTCCGCCTTCACTGCCCTGCTGCTCGCAACGCCTGCCGCTTTCGGCATCGGACATGCGCTGGCCGAACCGGTCGCGTTCGACCACGCGCGGCTGATTGACGGAACCGGGGCCTCGGCGCAGCCGGACGCCACGGTGGTCATCGACAATGGTGTGATTCTTTCGGTCGGCATCCCGGCTCCCGCCGATGCGCGGCATGTGGACCTGACGGGCAAGACGCTGATGCCCGCTCTTATCAGCGATCATGTTCATGTCGGCCTCGTGAAAGGCACAGGGGCCAGTCGTGATAACTATACCCACGCTAATATTCTTGCCGCCCTAAAGCAGTACTCTGATTATGGTGTCCTAAGCGTTGCATCGCTGGGCATGAACCGCTCTCCGCTGTTCGATACGCTGCGTCAGGAGCAGCATGAGGGCCGCAATCCGGGGGCAGACCTTTATGGTGTAGATCAGGGGATCGGCGCATTCGCTGGTGCTCCTCCTGCTGCGATGGTCAAGGGTGTTGGCTCCGATCAGGTTTTTCGTCCAACCACGCCTGAAGAAACCCGCAAGGATGTGGACCAGATGATTGCGGAGCACACGGATCTGGTGAAGGTCTGGGTGGACGATTTCCGGAATGATATTCCTGATGGCAAGACATATCCGATGATGCCCCCCGCCATTTATCAGGCGGCTATCGACGAAGCGCACCAGCATGACACGCGGGTTGCGGTCCATATCCACGATCTCGCCGTCGCTAAGGCCATCGTGGCGGCGAAAGCTGACATTCTTGCGCATGGCGTGCGGGATCAGCCGGTGGATCATGATCTGATCGCGGCGATGCTCCGTCAGGGCACATGGTATATTGCGACGCTGGATCTGGACGAGGCGAATTATCTCTATGCCGAGCAGCCGGAGCTGCTCTCCAATCCGTTCGTTCTGGCGGGTATGGACCCGGCCCTGCGCCGTCAGTTTACGGACCCGAAATGGCGCGCCGAGACACTGGCCAAGCCTCTGACCAAGGCTTCGCATTACGCACTGTCGGTGAATCAGAAAAACCTTGCCGTGCTGTATCGGGCCGGGGTGAAGATTGGTTTTGGCACGGATTCCGGGGCCTCCCCGACCCGTGTTCCCGGCTTTGCCGAGCATCGTGAGCTGTATCTGACGGTGCAGGCCGGGCTGTCCCCCGTGCAGGCCATCAGTCTGGCCACGGGCAATGCCGCGGCCCTGCTGCATCTGTCAGACCGGGGTGTGATTGCTCCCGGCCGCCGGGCGGATCTGCTGATCGTGGATGGCAATGCGGATGAAAACATCGCCGCCGTGGATCAGATTGATCAGGTCTGGCAGCGGGGCGCGCTTGTCAGTCATGGACCCGTGCGTTCGAAGGACTGATTACGCTACGGTCTCGGGGCGCGAACGCCCTGAGACGAGCCGGAACATCGGCCCGGTCAGCGTCGTTGAGATTACGGCCAGAACCATCAGCGAGGCGAAGGCAAATTCCGAAATCATGCCATGCGCGTGCAGGATGGTCGCCGCCACGATTTCCATCAGCCCCTTGCACTGCAACAGGGAGCCGATGCCCAGCGCCTGACGGTGCGTCAGGCCCGGAGCCGGCGGGAAAATCCAGACGGCAAGGATTTTCGTGACGATCGCAATGACGACCAGCAGCAGGGATGCCAGAACGGACGGCCAGGTCAGCGCATCGCCGTCGATCCGCAATCCGCTATGGCCAAAGAACATCGGGGCCAGCCAGATCAGCGAGAACGTCCCCACAGCTTCGACCGGCAGGCGACGGACCCAGCGCGGTGGCATGAGCGCACCTGCGAAATAGGCACCGATCAGCTCATGCAGCCCCAGTTCGTGACTCGCCCAGGACCCGGCGGCCAGATAGGCCGGAACAGCGGCCCAGATCACCCAGATCGGCGGGTTTTTCAGGTTTCGCGTGGCCCAGCTGCTCAGGAGCGCCATGCCGACCAGAAGCAGGACGGCCAGTCCTTCAAATCCGGTCCAGCCATGCAGCGCATCCGATCCGCGTGCCGCGAACTGGAGGATGGCCAGCCCGATCCAGAGGGCCGCATCGTCCACGACCGCGAGTTTGAGGGCAAGCTGTCCGACGGGGCGGTACACAGGCTCCAGTTCGCGCACGATGCCGATCAGAACCGGCAGCGCACTGACGGAAATGCACAGCCCGATCGACATGGCGCCGATCCAGCCATCCCCGTGCGGGGCCTGCCAGCCATGCAAAGGCAGGAAGAACAGCTTGACCAGAATGGTGCCGATGACGAACGGAACGCCCAGCGCCACGAGTGCTCCGCCCAGCAGGCGACCCAGCGTCGGGGAGGGGAGGTTTTCGGCTTCGGGAGAATGAGTGGGGTTCTGCCACATTTCCAGCCCGGCAGTGAACGCCAGAACCAGAACGGCCAGCCAGCCGATATAATCGCCGTAAAGCGAGGGAATACCGACTTTTGACGCTGGAAAATGCAGGACCGCCAGAAGAATGCCGACCAGAATGGGCAGGATGGCAATCGGAATGGAGCGTCTGAGCAGCTGCCACAGTCCCCACGGAACGAGGACAAATATAAATGCATCCGCCAACAGTGCTGTCACATTCCCCATGACGATCCCTTTTTTGTTTCAGGTCCGTTCAGGGTAACATGGATCAAAAAAATTGGGGTAATTTTTTATTTCCATGTAATGAATAATTCTATGTTTCTTTTTTCAAATAACTCTCTTTGAGGAGAATGAAAACCCGGAATTTTCTTTTGAAAAGACCGGGTTTTTCCAGTCATCAGGCGATGAAATTCTTCAGGAATTGCTCCAGCGCCCGGCCGCGATGACTGAGGGCATTTTTCTCGGCCTCCGTCATTTCCGCAAAGGTCCGATTTCCGCCTTCCGGTACGAACATCGGATCATAACCGTGTCCATGGGCGCCCCGTGGAGGCCAGACGACCGTACCGTGACATTCACCCTGCACGGTCCGCGTTTCGCCATCCGGCCAGGCCAGACACAGGGCCGCGACGAAAAAGGCCCGGTGATCGGCACTGTCGCCCATCTCCCTATGTACGCGGTCCATTGCGATCTGCATGTCTTTGGTCGGGCCGCCCCAGCGCGCGGAATAGACGCCCGGACGGTTGTCCAGCGCCGCGACGCAGAAGCCGGAATCATCGGCCAGCGCGGGCAGTCCGGAGGCCCTGGCCGCGGCTAGGGCCTTGATGGCGGCGTTGCCTGTGAAGGTCTCTTCCGTCTCTTCGGGTTCCGGGAGGTTCAGTTCGGCTGCCGAGATGACGGTGATCCCGCTCTCGGCCAGCAGGGTGGAAAATTCGCGCAGCTTGCCGGCATTATGGCTGGCCAGAACGATTTTCGAACCGCGGGACAATGTCCGCATCATGCAGTCTCCAGTACGTGATTCTGGGCGTCGAACAGTCGGGCCGTGCCGAGCTTCGCCAGTCTGAGGAGTTCGAAAAATTCGCTCTCCTGAAACGGCTTGTCCTCGGCGGTCCCCTGAATTTCGATGATGCCACCATCCGCCGTCAGAACGAAATTCGTATCGGCCTGCGCGCTGCTGTCTTCAATATAGTCCAGATCCAGCACGGCTCCGGCCTCTGTCAGCCCGCACGAGACTGCCGCGACCTGAGCCGTGAGAGCCTGTGAGCGCTTGATTGTCTTCAGCGCGATCGCCAGCGCCACCCAGGCGCCCGTGATGGAGGCGCAGCGCGTGCCGCCATCCGCGTTCAGGACGTCGCAGTCGAGCGTGATGGTCCGCTCTCCCAGCTTTTTCAGATCCACACAGGCCCGGAGCGAGCGTGCGATCAGCCGCTGGATTTCCTGCGTGCGGCCGGACTGCTTGCCTTTGGCCGCCTCGCGCTGGCCGCGATTATGCGTCGCCCGGGGGAGCATTCCGTATTCGGCCGTGATCCAGCCCTGCCCCCTGTTGCGCAGGAACGCCGGAACACGCTCCTCGACCGTGGCCGTGCACAGGACTTCCGTGCCGCCCACACGGATGAGTGCGGAGCCTTCGGCATGGCGGGCAAAGCCTGTTTCGATTGAAACAATGCGGTTTTCGTCCGGCGCCCGCCCGGATGGACGCTTGCGTGCGGTGTCAGTCATGTCAAAAAAGATCCCGTGGAAGAATATGTCCCGCCTCTAGCGCGTTTGACGCAGACCCATCCAGCCCCGACAGTGGGTTTACCATGATGCGACCACAGCCTCCCCTGTTCCGCCCTTCCATCCCGATGCCGCACGGTCTGGGAGATCGTGAAGCCGCGATTTTGCGTGAAATCGTTGAGGAATATGTCGAAACGGGTGAGCCCATCGGCAGCCAGACGCTGGCCCAGCGCCTGCAACCGGCGCTGTCTTCGGCCACGATCCGCAATGTCATGGCGGATCTGGCGCGGGCCGGGCTGCTGTTCAGCCCGCATGTTTCAGCCGGGCGTCTGCCGACCGAAAAGGGCGTGCGCCTGTTTGTGGATGGCCTGCTCCAGTTCGGCACCCTGACGGAAGAAGACCGCGCCAGCATCGACAGCCGGCTCGATATTCACGGGCGGTCCTATCAGGATATCCTGTCTGAAGCGTCGTCCCTTCTGTCGGGCCTGTCTTCCGCTGCCGGACTGGTGCTCGCGCCGAAATCGGATGCCGCGCTCAAGCATATCGAGTTCGTAGCACTTGGTCCGGGGCGGGTTCTGGTCATTCTGGTGGGTTCGGACGGGCAGGTGGAGAACCGCATCATCGAGACCCCGCCCGGCGTGCCGCCTTCCGCTCTTGTCGAGGCCGGAAACTACCTGAACGCCCGTCTTGGTGACCTGACGCTCGGCACGCTGCGCGAGCGGGTCCGGAGCGAAATGGATGCCAGCCGCCATGAACTCGATGCCCTGACGGCCAGTGTGATCGAAAGCGGTCTTGCGACGTGGGACGCCGATGGAGGGACGCTGTTCGTGAAAGGGCAGGGGAAGCTGCTGGCCGACATCACGGAAATCGAGCGCCTGACGACGATCCGCATGCTGTTCGACCATCTGGAGACACAGGAGACCATGCTTCAACTGCTGCAACTGGCGGATGCGTCCGAAGGGGTGCGGATCTATATCGGGCGTGAAAGCGGGATGTTCGGGATGTCGGGCGTGTCTATGATCGTGGCGCCTGCCCGCAACGAAGCCCAGAAAATCGTGGGGGCGATTGGCGTGATCGGCCCGACCCGTCTGAATTACGGGCGGATCGTGCCTGTTGTGGACTACACCGCGCGGATGGTGGGTCGCCTGCTTGGCTGAGGGCTTCTGAACGTTTCGGAATAATGGTCCAGGGGTTACGCCTCTTTCATGAAATGACCTTTTTAGACGGGGCGACGAAAGGGGCGGAATAATGCTATGCAGGGGGCATGACGCGACGCTCTTTCCGCTCCCGTAGCCACCAGGGTTCTGGTAACCCTCAAGGTCCGGGCGCCACGCCACCACGCCCTCCCCGTTTCCGCCGCTACCGGCAGTCCCTGGCGATCATCGCCGGTGTGGGGCTTGTAGGCGTGGCCGGGGCGGGCGTTCTGGGCTGGACGACCTATGCCAAGCTGGTGGCGGATCTGCCCAGCGTGGACAGCCTGCGCGCCTATCAGCCGCCCACCGTCAGCCGCATCTATGCTGCCGATGACCGTCTGATGGCCGAGCTGGCGAACGAACGCCGGATCTTCGTGCCGATCAACGCCATCCCCGAGCGCGTGAAGAATGCCTTCATCGCTACGGAAGACCATAATTTCTACACCCATGGCGGTGTGGATTTCATGGCGATCGGCCGTGCGGGCCTGACGGACATTTTTGCGCGTCATGGCCGCCGTCCGCTGGGTGCTTCGACCATCACCCAGCAGGTGGCGAAGGTCATGCTGCTCAACAGCAACGTCGTGAGCCTCGATCGCAAGATCAAGGAAGCCCTGCTCGCCATGAAAATGGAGCAGGTGCTGTCCAAGGACAAAATTCTCGAAATCTACCTGAACGGCATCTATCTCGGGAACGGTGCCTATGGTGTCGCCGCGGCCGCGCAGAGCTATTTCAACAAGCCGCTCGACCAGCTCGACGATGCCGAAGCCGCCTCTCTGGCAGCACTTCCCAAATCGCCCACGAACTACAATCCGTTCCTGCATCCGCAGGCCGCGATGGGCCGTCGCAACCTTGTGCTGGACCTGATGGTTGAAGCAGGCGTTCTGACCCGTGAGCAGGCCGATCAGGAAAAGCAGGAGCCGCTGGTCCCGCAGCAGAAGCAGCGCTTTGGGCCTTTGCCGGATTCCGAATGGTTCGGCGAGGAAGTCCGCCGTCAGCTTATCGCCCAGTATGGTCAGGACCGCGCGGCGCAGGGTGGTCTGGAGGTCCATACCAGTCTCGACCAGAACCTTCAGACCACCGAGACGCGCCTGCTGCATGAAGGGCTGATGAATTACGACCGCGCCCATAGTGGCTGGCGGGGGCCGTTGCGCAACCTGTCGGACATTCAGGATGATGGCTGGGAGAGCGCGCTCGATCATGTCACGCCGCCCGGCGGGATGCTGCGCGAGTGGCGTCTGGCGGTTGTGCTGCCGGGTGGCACGCATGTCGGCTGGATCGAGGAAGGCAGCCCCCGCAAAGGCGCGCTTCTTGCGACCGACATCAGCTGGGCGCGCCGGGCGCATCCGCTGCGTGCCGGGGATGTCATCATGATCGAACCGCAGGAAGGCGGTTCGGCGGCCCTGCGCCAGATCCCGCAGGTCGAAGGTGCGGCGGTGACGCTGGATGTGCATACGGGCCGCGTTCTGGCGATGGTCGGCGGCTGGTCGTTCCATGAAAGCCAGTTCAACCGCGCCACGCAGGCGCTGCGTCAGCCGGGGTCGTCGTTCAAGCCGTTTGTCTATCTGGCCGCGATGGAACAGGGGATTTCCCCGTCCGAACGTTTCGACGATTCGCCCATTTCCTATGGCGACTGGCATCCGCAGAACTACGAGCATGACAACTGGGGCCCGACGACGCTGCATGACGCGCTGCGCGAAAGCCGCAACCTCGTCACGATCCGTGTCGCCGCCCATCTCGGCATGAAGGCGGTCGCCGATACGGCCATCCGCGCCGGGCTCGTGGCGGAAATGCCGCATGTTCTGCCCGCAGCGCTGGGCGCCGTCGAAACCACCGTCATGCGCGAGGCTGCGGCCTACGCCACGATCGCCAATGGCGGCCATATCGTCACGCCGACCCTCGTGGACGACATTCAGGACCGTGCCGGGAGCGTGTTGTGGCAGGCGGGGGGGCTGAAGCTCGGCACCGCCATGCAGGCACCGCCCAGCGAGCAGCCCGCTCCCACGGATGGCAGCCCGCAGAACGGCACCCCGACGGACGGTACGATGCCGCCCGCCGCGCCCGTTCCCGCCCCGGTCATGCCCGTACCCGGCAGCGTGTCCGTCCCGTCTCTAACCGATACGCGCCCGACGCTTGCCAGCGAGCAGAGCACGTTCCAGATCGTGAAAATGATGCAGGACGTGATCGCCCGGGGCACCGGCCGTATGGCGGGCGTTGGCATCGACCGTCCCGTCGCGGGCAAGACCGGCACCAGTCAGGACTTCCATGATGCCTGGTTTGCCGGGTTTTCCCCCGATATCGTCACGGTGGTCTGGGTTGGTTTCGACACACCCCAGACGCTGGGTCGCAATTCTGATGGTGGCCGTATTGCCGGGCCGATCTGGAACAAGATCATGAAGGTCGCTCTGGCCAGCCGTCCGAAGCTCGACTTCCGGGTGCCGGACGGTATTACGCTGGCCAGCTACGACACGGGACGCATTTCGGCCGTCGATGGCTTCAAGACCGATCAGGTTCCGGGTGCGTCCGTTGAGCTGCATGGCTTCGGCGCGGGAACCGAGGCTCTGACCGCCGCCGATACGGGCGCGGACAGCGTGATTTCGGATTCCGAAAGCGGCATGGCCCAGATGCCGGACCAACCCGGAAGCGGCACACCTGGAACCGGGTCGTTCGCAGCGCCGGGACAGGCCCAGAAACCTGCTCCGTCCGATGGTGACATTGGCGTGGGCGGCCTATACTAAGGCCACCAGAACAGACCCCCCTTATGAGTGGAGGACACTATGTCGGCCGAAACCGAGGCCCTTTCCGTCCAGATCAAGCAGTCGGTGGCACTGCTGAGGAGGCATCTTTGACTGGGATGTCGCAACAACACGCCTCGCGGAACTGAACCACCGCGTTGAAGACCCCGACCTTTGGAACGATGCGGAAGCTGCCCAGAAGCTGATGCGCGAGCGCACGACGCTCGCCAACCAGATCGAAGGCGTCCAGCAGATCGAAGCCGAGGTCGAAGGCACCCTCGAACTGGTCGAACTGGCGGAAATGGAAGGGGATGACAGTCTCGTTCAGGATGCCGTGCAGACCCTGCGGACCATCGCCGAGGACGTCCGCAAGCGCGAAATCGAAAGTCTGCTCTCGGGCGAGGCGGACAGCAATGACTGTTACGTCGAGGTGAATGCGGGCGCCGGCGGCACGGAAGCCCAGGACTGGGCTGAGATGCTCCTGCGCATGTACACGCGCTGGGCGGAGCAGCACGGCTACAAGGTCACGTTCATCGAAGGCAGTGAAGGCGAGCAGGCTGGCATCAAGTCCGCCACGATCCAGGTGAGTGGTGCGAACGCCTATGGCTGGCTCAAGACCGAGGCCGGCGTGCACCGTCTGGTCCGGATCTCACCATTCGATGCGGCGGCCCGTCGCCAGACGTCGTTCGCGTCGGTCTGGGTCTATCCGGTCGTGGATGATTCGATCGAGATCGACATCAACGATTCGGACCTGCGTGTCGATACGTTCCGGGCCTCGGGCGCGGGTGGACAGCACGTCAACAAGACGGATTCGGCCATCCGGATCACCCATATCCCGACCGGGATCGTGGTGGCCTGTCAGACCGACCGTTCGCAGCACCGCAACCGCGCCAAGGCGATGGAAATGCTGCGGGCCCGGATGTACGAGGCGGAGTTGCAGAAACGCGAAGCCGCCGCCGCCCAGACGGAAGCCTCCAAGACAGATATCGGCTGGGGACACCAGATCCGGTCCTACGTTCTGGCGCCCTATCAGCTCGTCAAGGACCTGCGGACGGGTGTGGAGAAGGGAAATCCGGGCGCGGTGCTCGATGGTGCCCTGGACGACTTCATGTCGGCCTCGCTGGCGCAGAGCGTCGGAGCGACCCGCTCGGAAGCCAGCGCTTCGGCCCAGTAAGCCCTGTTTAGGCCCTGCCGCCCTTGAGACGGATTCGCCAAGGCGCCGGAACAGTCCACTGTTCCGGCGCCTTTTTTCTTGAATCTGTCATAACGCAGCGGATTGAAGTTGCGTTTCAGTGGTTTCAGAAGATATTTTTATTTGTTTCGATACAGCTTTAGCCGCAGAATATGTCGGCAATATGAAAAAATCGTTTCGATAAAGGCAATCACCGGCTTGACAGCATGGGGGTTAGACTGCCCAATCAGCATATCGGGTATGTTCCCACGGCATATGACGCATTTCATGTGGCCGCATCGGGAAAGCCTGATGGCAACACAGAAATCGGGGCACCGCACCCGGCAGATGTGGACCAATGCCGGTGTCAGTGAGGGGTAAGAAGGTTTCGACATGAAGAGCTACGCCGCACAGCAGCGCAAGCCGACAGACTACATTGTCGCGATCGTCGTGGCCGTGCTGGCTATGGGCGCTGTGATCTATGCGCTCATGAGTGGTGCTGTGAGCAAGCTGGTCCAGGAAAAGCCGCCTATCAAGACGGAAGTAATCAAGGAACAGCCCAAGCCACCGCCACCACCGCCACCGCCGCCGCCGCCGCAGATGGAGCAGCCGCCGCCGCCGTTTATTCCGCCGCCGAAGATCTCCGTGCCGCCGCCGCCCAAGGCGATCCAGCGCGTGACCCACGCCAAGCCGCCGCATCCGGTGCCGCCCAGCCCGACCCCGTCGCCAGAGCCCGTTCCGGCTCCGCCGCAGGGCCCGCCAGCTGACGCAGTGCCAGATCATCAGGCAGGCGCGCGGCCGATCAACGGTGCACAGGCTGTCTATCCGGACGAGGCCATGGAAGAAAACCGCGAAGGTCATGTGACCGCATCGTGTGACATTCTTCCGACAGGCAAGACGGCGAACTGCACCATCACCAGTTCAAGCGGTGGTCATGAGTTCGTGGAAAGTGCGCTCGACTTCCTTCGTCGGGCCCGTTACCAGCCCGCCGTTGTCAATGGCGTTCCGGTAATTGAACATCACCACGTCCTGCACATCGACTTCACGATGGGCGACGACTGATCTTTCGACTGCCATCAAACAGAATTGCCCTGTCAGAATCTTCAGAACCTGACAGGGCTCAGAAAAGGGCCGGTCTCCATATGGCCGACACCCCACTAAAAGCTCCGGAAACGGGCATCGATAACGAGGATATGGAGTTCATGACCAGACTGTTCCGCCTTCCTGCCCTTGCCGTTCCGACGAAGGCGCGTGCCGTCCGGGCCAGCGCACTGGCTCTGACGCTGGCCCTGGCTTCCGGTGCAGTTGCACCGGCCGTCGCTTTCGCCCAGCCGGCTCCTGCCGACCAGAGCGCTCCCGCAGCGGCTCCGGTTGACCCCTCCGCCAATCCGGCAACCCCGACGACGTCCGCCGATCCGGCCGGCGCCCCGGCTGCTGCCGCTCCGAACGATGCGGGCGCTCCTGCTGCTCCCGCCACCGCTCCGACCGACAGCGCCGCTCCGGCAACGGCTCCGGCCGACCAGTCCCCCGCAGCGGCTGCAACGCCGGGCGAGAGCGCAACCGCGACGCCCGAAGCTCCTGCTCCGCAGGGCAACCCGTATGGCCTCGGCGCTCTGTGGGCCAATGGTGACGCGATTGCCCGTGGCGTTCTGATCATCATGGTGATCATGTCCGCTGGCACCTGGATCATCATGGTCATGAAATTCCTGGAGCAGGGCCGTCTGTTCGCCGCCTCCAAGGAAGCTGCCCGCGAGTTCTGGACCAAGCCGTCCGTTCAGCAGGGTGCTGCATCCCTGAAGGCGTCTTCTCCGTTCCGCTATATCGCTGAGACGGGCATCGTTGCCGCCGAGCATCACGAAGGGTCCATGCGTGACTCGATCGACCTGCCGTCCTGGACCGAAATGTCCATCTCGCGCTCGGTCGACACCATCAACACCCGTATGCAGGGCGGTCTCGCCTTCCTCGGTACGGTGGGTTCCACGTCGCCGTTCGTCGGTCTGTTCGGTACGGTCTGGGGTATCTATCACGCTCTGACGGCCATCGGCATCTCTGGTCAGGCGTCCATCGACAAGGTTGCAGGCCCGGTTGGTGAATCCCTCATCATGACGGCCATCGGTCTTGCCACCGCTGTCCCGGCCGTGCTGGGTTACAATCTGCTCGTTCGCCGCAACAAGGGTGCCATGGATCGCGTCCGCAACTTCGCGGCCGACATCCAGTCCGTTCTGATCGGCGGCTTCCGTCACGGCGTCAGCCCGGAACAGGGCAGCATGGCTGTTCCGACCACCATCACCACCAGCGAGCGGATCTGATCCTATGGGAATGAACGTCGGAGGAGGCGGCGGTGACGACGAGGTGGTGTCGGCAATCAACACCACCCCCCTCGTCGACGTCATGCTGGTGTTGCTGATCATCTTTCTGATCACCATCCCGGTCGCCACACACTCGGTGAAGGTCAAGCTGCCGGTCGATGCGAATACGCCTACCCAGACCAGGAAGGGCAACATCGTTCTGGCAGTAAATTCAAACGGCCAGGTGTTCTGGGACACGACGCCGGTTGCGAACCACACTGACCTGCTGAACCGTCTCGTTGAGGTGGCAAAGCAGAAGCCCCAGCCGCAGATCCAGATCCGCGGTGATCAGGCTGCCAAGTATCTGGCAGTCGGCCAGGTGGTCGCGACCTGCCAGGAAGCTGGCATCGCCCACGTGGACTTCATTACCGAGCAGCCTCACTCGAACTGAGGTCGTGTCGGGCCGTTCCGGACAGGACGGCCCGACAAAGCTTTCACGTCACCTTTTTGGAGAACCGCCGTCATGGGCATGAGCGTCGGATCTGACAGCACGCACGAAGACGAAGGCATTGTCGATATCAACACCACGCCGTTGATCGACGTGATGCTGGTGCTGCTGATCATGCTGATCATCACCATTCCGCTTCAGACACACTCGGTGGCGATCGATCTGCCTCAGGGCAATCCTCCCCCATCGACCGAACAACCCAAACTCGTGACCGTCAGCATCGGCTACGACAACAGCATTTCCTGGAACAACGAGCCGATTACGTCAGAGGCTTCTCTCCAGGCTCATTTTCAGGCCGCAGCAGCACTGCCGGACCAGCCTGAAATGCATATCCACCCGGATCGTCTTGCGGACTACAAGACCGTGGCGCATGTTATGGCGGATGCACAGCGTCTCGGCATGACCAAGCTGGGAATTGTCGGTCTGGATCAGTTCATGGAAGGACAGTAATTCGTGTCTTTGTCCCTTTACCGCCGTCTGAGCGCCCGTAATCTTCTGCTGGCCGGTGTCTTTGGTATTGCCGCACTTGCCGGCTCCGCCCACGCCGATGATGTCCTCGGTCAGGCCGTTGGCAAGGATCTGCAGCAGGCCCAGAGTGCTCTGGCATCCAAGAACTATGCCAAGGCCATGGAAGCCGTCGACGCCGCGGACGCGGTCAAGGGCAAGACCGATTACGAAGCCTACACCACGGCCCAGATGCGCGCCGCGATCGCTGCACAGTCCGGGAACACGGACGCCGCGATCAAGGCCTATGACGTTCTGATCAATAGCTCGCGTACGCCGAAGGCTGCGAAGGGGCAGATGCTGATGGCACAGGCCACCATGGCCTACAGCGCCAAGCAGTACGCCCGCGCCATTCCGGCGACCGAGCGTTATCTGAAGGAATACGGCGCCGACCCGCGCATGCAGACCATGCTGATCCAGTGCTACTATCTGCAGCAGGACTGGAAAGGCACGGCCAAAGCCGCGCAGGAACAGGTTGATGCCACGATCAAGGCTGGCAAGGTGCCGGCCGAAAACCAGCTTCAGATGCTGGCGACGGCCTACACGAACCTGAAGGATGCGGATGCCAAGACGCATGCTTATGTTCTGCTGGCCAAGTATTATTCGAAGCCTGATTACTGGTCGATGCTGATCCATGATCTGGTCGCGAATCCGAACCTTTCGCCGCCGCTCATCTTCTATGTCGAGCGTCTGCGTCTGGTGACCGGTGTGCTGAAGGATCCGTCTGATTATCAGGACATGGCGGAGCGTGCGGTGCAGATGGGTCTGCCCCAGCTTGCGCTGAACCTGCTGAATCAGGGCTATGCGAATCACTCGCTCGGCAACGGTCCGACCGCAGCCGCTGATGCGAAATTCCACGCCTTCGTTGCGCAGCAGGCTGCGACGAGCCGGAGCCAGCTTGCTGCTGCTGCTACGCAGGCCGCCTCTGCGCCGAATGCAGGACCGGCTCTGACCGCTGGCTACAATCAGGTTCTGAACGGACAGGTTGATGCGGGTCTGGCCCTGATGAAGACCGGTCTGGCAAAGAATCCGCGCTATCCCGATCTGGCTCAGGTCGAATACGGAATGGCGCAGATGGACGGCGGCCAGAAGGCCGAAGCCATCAAGACCTTTGAGTCCGTTTCCGGAAACGGACCGGCCCGTGATGTGGCTGAACTCTGGTCGCTGCTGCTGTCGCGGCCTGCCAAGTAAGGCGTTCTTTTCGACTATAAAAAAGCCGGGGTTCTTCCCCGGCTTTTTTTTTGTTCAGAACGGCAGGACCGTGTCCATGAACTGCTGTCCGTAGCGGGGTGTCTGAAGCTGCGTGAGGGTTCCGCGTCCACCGTAGGAGATCCGTGCTTCGGCCATCCGGTCATGCGTGACGGTATTGTCGGCGGTGATGTCCTGCGGACGGACAATGCCGCTCACGCCCAGTTCCCGAAGCTCGCTGTTGACCCGGACTTCCTGTTTTCCCATCACGACAAAATTGCCGTTGGGCAGGACCTGGGTGATGGTCCCGGCCAGACGCAGGGTAACAGTTTCGTTGCGGGTGATCTTGCCAGTTGCACTGGAATCGCTGCTGCTGGCCGTATTCAGGCTGTCCGCACCGGTGATCGAACTGATGATCTTGCCCTTGATGCCGAACAGGTTGGGAATGCCGAACTTTTCGTCAGCGGCCCTGTCGGCCGTTGTTCCGTTGTTGAAGGCCGCATTGTCGGTAATGTCCACGATGATCGTGACCAGATCCCCGACCTGGGAGGCGCGCTGATCCTTGAAGAAGGCCTTGCTGCCGGATCGCCACAGGCTGGCTGCCTCGTCGGGAGGAGGCTGAAGAGCGGGCATCGGCATGCTGACCGGCCGATACGAGGCAGCCAGCGTCGGATTGGTGATGGATGTCATGCGGGGGGGGCGCCCGATTTCGGACATCTGGGCGAGCGAATTGCAGGCTGACAGGACCGGTAAAAGGCCAAGAAGCCCCAGAGTGTGCACAGAATGTCGAAGAGGATGCCGCATGGGAAAGTTGAGATCCGTCAGTTCCGTATGATCCCCAGCAAACACGATAACGGTAAAAAACCTGTTAAGACGCCCGGCTTGCCGTACCTTGAAAAGGCTTGATGGACGCTGATCGTCCGCCAGACGGGCCCTGCTTCCGATGCGGCCTTGCCCTGTTCGCGGATGTGGCCGAAAAGAGTCCGGTCTGGGATGACATTCGGCCAGTCTGGGCCATTCTGCCGGGAGAATACCCCATGCCGACTGTTGCTGTCTTTTCTGTTGCGGGTCGTTCGTTCGCTCATGGCTCCTGACATGGGGTTGCGGATTCTGCTGACGGGTGGGCAGGGATTTGTCGGGCAACACCTCAAAGCCCGGCTTCAGGACCGTCTGCCTGGGCATGTGCTGCTGGAAGATCCCATGGATATCCGGGACCGGGCTGCGGTCGAACGTTTTGTCCGCAGCGAAAAACCCGATGCCTGTCTGCATCTGGCGGCCGTCTCTTCGGTTGCGCGCGCCGAGGCTGGAACGGATGACGCCTGGACCGTCAATCTGGACGGGACGCTCGTTCTGGCCGAGACCTTCGAGACTTATGCCCCGCAGGCCAGTTTTGTGTTCGTCTCGACCGCCGAGATCTACGGCGCGAGTTTTTCGTCAGGGCAGCCGCTCGATGAAACGGCCGTTATCGCGCCGGTCAATGCCTATGCGTCCAGCAAGGCAGCTGCGGACCTGGCGATTGGCAATCTGAGTCAGGAAGGGTTGCACGGCGTGCGTCTGCGCTCTTTCACACAGGCCGGAACGGGGCAGGATGAAGGGGCGATTCTACCGTTTCTTGCGGCACAGGTTGCGCGGATCGAGGCCGGCCAGCAGGCGCCGGTCATTACCGTTGGCCAACCGGATGCCGGGTTTGACATCACCGATGTGCGTGATGCCTGCGACGCCTGTATCAGTGCGCTCGTTCCGCCTCGTCCGCTGCCAAATGGCACCGTTCTGAATATCTGCTCCGGCGTGACGCGGACCGTCCGTTCGATAGCGGAGGATCTTCTGGACGTTGCGGGTGTTTCGGCCACGCTCAGGGTGGATCCGGCTCTTGCGTCACCGTCCGGTCTTGCGTCCATGCAGGGCAATCCGGCAGCGGCACGTGAGGCACTGGGCTGGTCCACGCGGATTGCCTGGAGCGAGACGCTGGTTACGGTTCTCAATGACTGGCGGTATCGTATCACGGTCTGAAACCCTGCGGCGTAATCGGCACCTCTCATTTTCTTCGCAAAACCGGAGTTCGTATGATGACAGATCCCCATGACACTGAAATCGCGGTGCTCGCCACTGCGAACGGGCTGGTCATTCCGGTCGAGTTCCATGCAGGCGTGCGCAGCAATCTGGATCTTCTGCGCAGTTATGGTGCGCTGATCGAAGGGCTGGAACTGCCTGATCGCCTCGAGCCCGCATTCCGGTACGAGCCATGAGCGGCCTTCAGCAGCGCAGCGTCGCGCTCGCCGCCAGCGTTCGCAAGGGCGAGATTTCCGCCCGTGAACTCGCGCTGAAGGTTCTGGCCGATATCGAAAGCCGGGATGGGGCCTATGGCTGCGTCACGCGCCTTCTGATGCAGCGTGCGCTGGAGGCTGCCGAACGGGTGGACCGTCTGGTGCTTCAGGGGCAGGACCCCGGACCGCTCGCGGGTGTGCCTTTCGGCATCAAGGATCTGTTCGATGTCCGTGGAGAGATCACGACGGCGGGGTCCAGGGTCCTCGCCAATGATCCGCCCGCCACGCAGGATGCGGTTCTGGTCGCGCATATGATCGCGGCCGGGGCCATCCCCGTTGCCCTGACGAACATGGACGAATTCGCCTACGGGTTCGCCACGATCAATGCGCATTACGGCAATACCCGCAATCCTCATGCGCCGGACCGCCTGGCGGGAGGCTCCTCGGGTGGTTCGGCGGCGGGTGTGGCGGCGCGGCTGTTTTCCATCGGGCTGGGGTCCGATACGAATGGCTCAATCCGTGTTCCGTCCTCGCTTTGCGGTATCTGGGGCCTTCGGGCGACGCAGGGGCTCCTGTCGACCGAAGGCAGTTACCCGTTCGTGCCGAGTCTCGATACGGTCGGCCCCTTTGCGGACAGTGCAGGCGGGCTGAAAGCCTGTTTTGAGGCCCTCAGCGCAAAGGCGCTTCCGGCTGTGGAAGCGGACAGCCTGCGGATTGCCCGGCTTGGCGGCTGGTTCGGTGAAAACATGTCTCCTCCGATGCAGACGGCCATCGACAGGCTCTCGATGGCGCTGGGGGCGACGGATGTGGTCGAACTGCCGGAGGTGGCGCGGGCCCGGGCAGCAGCTTTTGTCATCAGTGCGTCCGAAGGGGCAGGGCAGCATCTCGGGCGGCTGCGGACGCGGGCCGCGGAATACGATCCCGCTGTGCGCGACCGCCTTCTGGCCGGTGCGCTTCTGCCCTCCACGCTCGTTTTTCAGGCCCATCGCCTGCGGCACTGGTTCCGGGACCGGATGCATGAGGCGTTTGCAAAGACCGACATCCTGCTGGCTCCGGCGCTTGTCGGGGAAGCGCCGCGCTTCGATCAGCCCGAAATCGAGATCGGTGGCAGGATGGTCTCCGCCCGCGCCAATCTGGGACTGTATACGCAGCCGCTGACGCTGGCTGGTTTCCCGGTTCTGACGGTTCCGATGGCGGTTCCGGGCCTGCCGCTCGGCGCGCAGCTCATCGCGCGTCCGGGGCGCGAGGACCAGCTTTTTGCGTTGGCGGAAAAGCTGGAAACGGACGGGCTGGCCGAAGCGCGTCTGGTCTGACTCAGGGCTGTTTCAGCGCCTCGGCCATGGCGGCATGGTCGAGGCGTTTTTCCCACGCGGCGATCAGGACCGGGGCCACGCAGTTACCGGCGAAATTGCCTACAGCCCGGGCGATCCCCACAAACCAGTCCACGGCCAGCAGCATGACCAGACTGCCGGGTGGAATGGAGGGAACGCTGGCCAGCGTCGCCGCCAGAACAACGATCGCAAAGCCCGGAATTCCGTGGGCGCCCTTGGACGTGATCAGTGCCGTCACCAGCAGGGTTGCGATCTGCCAGACCGTCAGATGCGTCCCGGTGGCATTGGCCAGAAAAATGACGGACAGGCCCAGATAGATCGACAGCGCATCCAGATTGAGCGAATAGCCCGCAGGCACCACAATTCCGACGACCTGACGTTCGACGCCCAGCTTTTCGAGCTTGGTCATGAGGCTGGGCAGAACCGAATCGGACGCTGTAGTCGTGGCGACAATCAGCAGTTCTTCACGGAAATATCGTGCAAATCGCAGCGGGTTTACACCTGCGATCCGAAGGGCTCCCCCGAGCGCGCAGACGACAAATGCGCCGACCAGCAGGAAATACAGGATCGTAAATCCGGCCAGATGGCCGATTGTTCCGAGGCCATATCGTGCCGTGGTCGTCACCATTGCTCCGAAGACGCCCAGCGGAGCCACGCGGATGATAAGGCCCATCATGCGTGAAAACAGGTCAGACACGCTTTCGATCAGCCGGACCAGCGGCAGGCCCCGGTCTCCCATGCCGCTCAGGCAGCATCCGACAAGAATCGCGAAAACAAGGATCTGAAGCACATTGCCCTGCGCAAAGGCTTCGGCCGGGGTGTGCGGGACGAGCGAGAGCAGGAAGCCGCTGAAGCCTTCCGCGCGCAGGTTCTGGGCATGGCCGCCATAGGACGCGATCATCCGGGCGTCGCTCGCGGTGGGAACGAAGCCCACGCCCTGTCCGATTCCCAGCCCCATCGCCACCACGACCGCCACGACAAGCGCCACGGTGGTCATGAGTTCGAAATAGAGCATCGCGCATCCGCCAAGACGCCCTACCGTCTTCAGGGAGCCCGCGCCCAGAATGCCGAGCGTGACGATACAGAACAGCAGCGGTCCGACCGCCATGATGATGAGGCGCATGAACAGCGCTGTCATCCAGCCCACGTCATCCGCAAGGAAAGGGCAGAACAGCCCGGCGCCAAGGCCCAGAACCGTCGCCAGCACGACCTGTGCGAACAGGCTTTCCGCAAAATACTTTACCATGCTGCAACAGCTCCGTCGCTCCGGGGGTCGGTCGCACCTTCGAGCCGTCCGTTCTCATGACGGACGAGCGCACCGGCGTGACCCATGATGATGGACTGTTCTTCAAGCGCCTCGACGACGTGCCCGGCCGTTTCAAGCTGCGACATCACATCCGGGCTGAAGCCGGGCTCCACCTTGAGCGACAGGCTCTCTTCCCCCCATGTTCGTCCGAGCAGCCAGCGGGGTCGGCGGATGGCCTCCTGAAGCGGAACGCCGTGGCGGACGTGACGGCTGAAGACCGCCGCCTGTGTCTGGGGCTGCCCTTCGCCGCCCATGGTGCCGTAAACCATCGTGCGTCCGTCGCGGAGCCGGGCCGCGGCCGGATTGAGCGTATGAAACGGCTTGGCGCCGGGTCGCAGGATGTTCCAGCCCGAATGGGCCAGACGGAAAGACGAGCCGCGATTCTGCCAGAACAATCCGCTCTGCGGCAGCATCACGCCGGAGCCGAACTCGAAATACAGGCTCTGGATCATGCTGACGGCCACGCCATTGCGGTCGATCGCGCCCATCCAGGTCGTGTCGCCCCACTGCGTCTGTTCCGTCCAGGGCATGGCATGGGTCATGGAAATCCGGGCGGTCATCGCCTCCAGCCGTGCCGGATCGGCGAGCAGGCTCCGCGCCAGCGCCTCGGAATGTTCGCTGCCATCCGTGTAATGGTTGCGATAGAGAAATGCCTGTTTGGTCGCCTCGACCAGTCCGTGGATGTGCGAAAAGCTCTCCGGTCCGTCGTCGCGGCTCAGATGATCCGACAGGGCGAGGATCAGGAGTGACGCCACGCCCTGTGTGGGAGGCGCGGTGTTGTAGAGGGTGCCGTCACTCGTCTGGGCCTGAAGCGGTTCCTTGACCTCCGTCCGATGGGCCAGAAGATCCAGCGACCGGACCGGGCTGCCCGCCGCCGCCAGATCCGCCGCCAGACTGCGGGCGAGCGGGCCGTTATAGAAGCTCCGCAAGCCGTCCCGGTTGAGCATCCGCAGCGTCTGGGCCAGTTCCGGCGATTTGCGGATGCTTCCTGCCGTCCAGGGTTTGCCTTCAGGGAAGCAGATCCGCGCCAGTGTCGGGTCCGACATCAGTTCGTCCTGTTTCTGCGCGAGCAGGGCGCCTTCGCTTTCGGAAACCACGCGGCCATGTTCGGCGTAATGGATGGCGTCGCGGAGCAGACGGTCCAGCGGCAGGGGGTCGCGCAGTTCGGCGCTCAGTTCCAGCGCGGTTTCCCAGCCCGAAACCGTGCCCGCCACCGTATTGGCTGCAAGGCCGCCGCGCCAGGGAATGACGGTGTGCCCGGCTTCGGTATAGATCGCGTGTTCGGCACCCATCGCCAGCGCTCCGCAGGCGTCAATCGCCACGGTGCGGCCGTCCGGATGGCAGATCAGCCAGAACGCATCGCCGCCCAGCCCCGTCATGTGCGGATACACGACGGCCAGCGTGGATGCCGTGGCGACCACGGCCTCGATGGCCGTGCCGCCTTCGCGCAGAACATCCAGCCCCGCCTGACTGGCCAGATGGTGGGGCGACGTCACCATTCCGCTAAGAGCGTTGGGTGTGAGCATGGTTTCGTCCTTAAACTGGGAGGAGTTCGGGCTGAAGGCGCGGGACATGCGCGCACAGCGTCCGGATCAGCAGGTCTTCGGGGCCCTGCGCGGTCTGATGGCGGGTGGAGGCGATGAATTCCACCTGAGGCATGTCCGGCAGAAGGCCCGGGGCGCAATGCGGCAGATGTTCCACGTTTCGCAGAAACGCAGGCTGCGGGGTGACGCCATATCCCGCCCGGACAGCGGCCAGAAGCGCCCCGAGGCTGCCGCTGGTAAAGGCCAGATGCCATGCCCTTCCGCTCTTGTTGAGCGTCTCGATCGCCAGTCTGCGCGTTACGCTGCCATCGGGAAATGTGACGAGCGGAATGGACTGTTCGGCCGGAAATTCGGTACCGGCGGGGGCATACCAGCGCATGTCTTCGGTCCAGAGTTTCTGGCCGCGTGTTTCGGTCGTGCGCCGCATTCCGCACCAGACATCCAGCTCCCCCTGTTCCAGAAGATGCGCCAGATGAGCCGACAGCCCCACGGTCAGCGTGATCTGGAGGGAGGGGTGGGAGGCGCGGAATGTGCCGAGAATTTCGGGAAAGCGCGTCAGGAGCAGGTCTTCCGTCACACCCAGCCGGATCGTCCCGCGCGGCGCTTCCTGCCGGAAGCGGGACAGGATGCTGTCCTCGCACTGCAGAAGCTGCCGGGCCAGACCGATCAGCGCCATGCCGTCTTCGGTCAGACGCACGCTTTTGGTGCTGCGGGCCAGCAGGCGCGTGCCAAGCTGCTCCTCCAGCCGGCTGACATGCTGGCTGATGGTGGACTGGCTCACCCCCTGGCTCTGCGCGGCTGACGTGAAATGCAGCGTCTCCGCGACGGCGAGAAAGGATTGCAGATGGAACGGATCGAGATGCATCTGATCTTTCATGCCAATATGTGGGACCATATTTATTGGCAGGTCAACTTGATCTGATTCCGTTATGAGCGCAAAGTTCCCCCGCTTGACCTATCACCCCGGACAGGAGCCCCCATGACAGCCCACGGAGCCCGCGCCGTAGAGCGGTGCCGTATTCTCGCGGATGGTCCTTTCAGCGAGACGCCGGGCAGTCTGTTCCGATTCTGGCTCGGCCCTGCCTATCAGCGCACCCTCACACAGGTCGCAGAATGGATGGAAGAGGCCGGTCTGGGTACCCGTCTGGATGCTGCCGGCAGCCTTGTCGGACGCTACGAGGGGCTCGTGCCCGACGCTCCGGCCCTGATGATCGGCTCGCATCTCGATACCGTACGCAATGGCGGCGCGTTTGATGGCAATCTGGGCGTCATGCTGGGGATCGAGCTTGTTTCCGCCCTGAAGGAAGAGGGCATTCGCCTGCCATTCGCCATCGAAGTCATGGGGTTCGGGGATGAAGAGGGGTCCCGTTTTGCCGCCCCCATGATCTGCTCCCGCGCCATGGCCGGGCTGATCGGCTCCATTCCCGAAGGCATGACGGATTCGTCCGGCGTGACCATGGCCGAAGCCATGATCCGTTATGGTCTCGACCCCGCCCGCCTGAGTGAAGCCGTTCGCCGCCCGGATGAGTTGATCGCTTATATTGAGCCTCATATCGAACAGGGCCCGACGATCGAGAGCGTGGACGGAGAAATTGGCGTCGTCACCGCCATTGCCGCCCAGACCCGCCACCGGGTGACCGTCACCGGCCAGTCCGACCATGCGGGTACGACGCCCATGACCATGCGTCAGGACGCCCTGACGGCGGTGGCCGAAATGATCCTCGCCGTTGAACGTAATGGCCGGTCCGGAGGGGGCACGCAGGTCGCCACGGTCGGTCAGGTTGAGGTCGTGCCCAATACATCGAACGTCATCCCCGGCGAAGTTCGCTTCTCGCTCGACATGCGGGCTGAAACCGACGCGGCTCGGGATGCGATGGTGGAGGCCATCCGCGCGGATCTGCATGCCATCGCCGCCAGCCGTGGTGTCGGCATCACGTTCGACACGCCGCAGGTCCTGCCTGCCGCTGCCTGCGCGCCCGAACTTGTGGAGGGCCTGTCCCGGGCCGTGACGACCGTGACCGGCTGTCCGGCCCAGCGCGTTCTCAGCGGTGCGGGGCATGATGCCATGGCCATGGTCGATCTGTGTCCGATGGGCATGCTGTTCATTCGCAGCCCCGGCGGCCTCAGCCATCACCCCGATGAAACTGTTCGTGTGGGAGACGTCGAGCTCGCCCACCGCGCCCTGCTTGCCTTCGTCAAGGAGTTCCAGTCATGAGCCAGCCCTCACCTTACGCACAACTCGACCCGCCTTCCCGCCTGCTGATGGGGGCGGGGCCAACCAACGTCCATCCGCGCATCCTGCGCGCCATGTCCTATGACGTGATCGGGCAGATGGATCCGGAAATGACCGCCTATATGGACGAGGTCATGGCCCTGTACCGCGAGGTCTTCCGCACGAAGAACCACTGGACGCTGCTCGTGAACGGCTCGGCCCGGTCGGCCATCGAAGCCGCTCTGGTGTCGCTGGTTTCGCCGGGCATGAAGGTCGTCATTCCGCGTTTTGGCCGCTTCGGCCTGCTGCTGACGGAAATCGTCCATCGCTGTGGCGGCATTCCGTGCACGGTGGATGTGGAGTGGGGGGAAGTTGTCGATCCGGCCCGCATCGAAGCCGCCATCATCGAACACAAGCCGGGTCTGGTCGCCTGCGTGCATGGTGACACGTCCACCACCACTGCCCAGCCGCTCGAAGAGATCGGCCGGATCTGCCGCAAACATGACGTGCTGTTTTATGTGGATGCCACTGCCACCCTCGGCGGCATGACGTTCGAGACCGACGCCTGGAATATCGACGTCGCTACGGCAGGACTTCAGAAATGCCTGAATGGCCCTCCGGGTTCCGCGCCGATCACGCTGTCGGATCGTGCCGTCGCCGCCATTCTCAGGCGCCGTCACGACGAAGCGGGGATTGCCACCGGTCAGCCTCAGGGTGAGGGGCCGGTCATCCAGTCGAATTATTTCGATCTGGCGATGCTGATGAACTACTGGTCTCCGGCCCGGATGAACCATCATACCGAAGCGACCTCCATGCTCTACGCCGCGCGCGAGACGGCGCGTCTGGTCGTGGAAGAGGGCGTGGAGGCGCGCGTCGCGCGTCATGTCAGGGCAGGGCACGCCATGGTCGCCGGGCTGCGGGCCATGGGGCTGAAGGTCTATGGTGACGACACCACCCGCATGAGCAACGTCACTGGCGTCTGGGTGCCGGACGGCGTGGACAATGCCCGCATCCGCGAACTGATGCGAGACGATTTCGGCATCGAAATCGTCTCGTCCTTCGGACCGCTGACCGGGAAAATCTGGCGCATCGGGGCAATGGGTCTCAACGCCCGCAAGGACAAGGTGCTTCTCACGCTGGCCGCGCTCGATTCTGTTCTGGCCGGCGAAGGCGTGACGCTGAATCGTGGTGCGGGCGTGGATGCCGCCCGTGCTGCCTGGGACGCGGCCTGAGCAATTTTCGGGCCGGAAACTCTATCCGGAAGCTCTATTTCGGATGATTCTTCCGGCCTGAACCACTTTTCTTTCCGCCGCCGTCGTCCTTGTTGACCGTGGCCCAGGCGCGGCGCTCCGCTTCCTTTTCGGAGATGCCGCGCTTTTCGTAGCTCTCCTCGATATGCTCCGCTTTGCGTTTCTGTTTGTCGGTATAGGCTGACTTGTCCCCACGAGGCATGATCCTGCCCTCCTGCATGAGATCCGGCCTTCTCTACGCCCGAACCCGGCACGCGTTCCCCGGTTCTGTGTCCCTACACAAACAGGTGTGAGGGCAGGGGAGCGGGCTTGATCCGAATCCCGCATGGCGCGACCATCTCCGGACATATTTCCGGTCGGAGAACACGCAGAATGTCGCTCGTCTTCCATCAAACGCCCGAACGCGCCGCCATCTGGCGAGAGAAGTTCGCCAGCGCCCGACCGGACATGCCGTTTCATGTCTGGCCTGAAACCGGCCCGAAAGAGGATGTCCGCTATCTCGTGGCGTGGAAGACGCCGGACGATCTCGCCACGCTTTTTCCCAATCTCGAGGTTTTGTTTTCGCTGGGCGCGGGAATCGACCAGCTTAACCTGGCCAATATTCCCCCCGGTGTGCAGATCATCCGCATGGTGGAGAACAGTCTGGTTGAGGGCATGATCGAATATGTCCTGTGGGCGGTTTTCTCCTGCCACCGTGACATGTTCCGCTATGCCCGGCAGCAGCGTGAGCATGTCTGGAACGGTTCGCACAACCGGCCTGCGAGGCTCTATCGCGTCGGTGTCATGGGAATGGGAGAACTGGGCAGCCCCGTTCTGGAGAAGCTCGTCGCCCTCGGATATGACTGCCGGGGCTGGAGCCGCAGCCGCCGGGAGGTCGCGGGCGTGACATCCTTTGCCGGAGAAGCGGAGCTGGACGAGTTTCTGGCGCAGACCGACATTCTGGTCTGCCTTGTCCCGCTTACGGAAGCTACACGCGGCATCCTCAACAGCAACCTGTTCGAAAAACTGCCGAAAGGCGCGTGCATCATCAACTGCGGACGCGGCGGCCATCTGGTGCAGGACGATCTGATCCCGGCTCTCGACAGTGGTCAGCTGTCACAAGCGGTTCTCGATGTCGCCACGCCCGAACCGTTGCCCGCCGAACACCCGTTCTGGGATCATTCCCGCATTTTCCTGACACCGCATATCGCCAGCGCCGCACAGTCGGACAGTGCGGCCGAGGTCGTTCTGGCCAATCTGCGCCGCTACGAAGCCGGCGAGTCCATGACCGGCGTCATCGACACAGGACACGGTTACTGAAGATGCGGGCCGGTTTTTGCATTTTCCGGCTTGCCAACCCCGAAGGGCTCGGTTAGAACGCGGCCACCTTGATGGGTGCGCCGGTGTAGCTCAGCTGGTAGAGCACGTCATTCGTAATGATGGGGTCGGGAGTTCGAATCTCTTCACCGGCACCATCAAGGTCTTCTCAAAATTCCGGATCGCAAAGTCCACTGTCCATATTCAGGACGGGGCCGGAATTTTGATGTTCCGAACCCGGATCTTCACATTTTTTCAAAATATTGCCGATACGATCGGCTTCCTTATGGGCAATCCGCCTGCGATGGGATTACGGTAAGTGTCGATTTCCCGATGCAGAGGACTGCCCGGAGGAGGGCAGACTGTCAAAAGACGGCTCCCTGCGCTAGGTTAGGAGCCCGATGTCTGACCGTTTCCATAAACGGCTGTGGCGCAATGCCGTCAGCTTCTCCCGCAGTCAGGAGCCCCACGCCTCCATCCACGCGGTGGAAGGCCTGCGTGAATGCCCGACCTGCGGCCTTTTCCAGCATGTTCCGCGCCTCAAGCCTGGTCATCTGGCGGAGTGTCTGCGCTGCGGTTGCCAGCTTGCGCGCCGTCGCAAGACATCCCTGATCGGCGCCCCGGCCGCCTTCTGCATCACATCAGCCGCGCTTTACGCCACTCTTCTCATCAGCTCTCTCATGACGCTGAATGTCTATGGGCGCGAAAATACCGTCTCCCTCATGAGCGGTCCGATCGAACTCGGGCATCAGGGGTACGGCATGATTGGCGTTCTCGTTGGTCTGGTGACAGTCCTGATGCCCGGCGTCATCATCGCCCTGATGGCGGCCATCCTGTATGGAGCCTCCCGTCCGCAGATGCCGGACTGGACCCCGCGTCTTCTCACCTGGTACGACCGCCTGCGTGGCTGGTCGATGGTGGAAGTCTATGTCCTCGGCGTGCTCGTGGCTTACACCAAGCTCGTTGACCTTGCGCTCGTCATCCTTCAGCCTGGTGTTTACCTTCTGGGTGGTCTGATGCTCAGCATGGCCGCCGTGGATTCCACGTTCGATGCCGAGCGGATCTGGCGCAGCCGCGACATCCGCCCTACGCTTGAAGGCCATCACGGACACCGTCTGGATGTCGCGCATCTGGATGCCCGCAACGGCGTTGTTCCGCCCGTGGAAAACATGCTCTCCTGCCATGCCTGTGATCTGGTGCTGGCCTTCGATCATGCCGTGCCGCAGGAGCAGGACATGGGTGACTGCCCGCGATGCGGACAGATCCTGCGCCGCCGCAAACCACAGAGCCTCATCTCGGCCACCTGTCTTCTGGTGGCAGGTGTCGTGTTCTACCTGCCGGCCAATCTCCTGCCGGTCATGACCTATACCAAGGTGGGGCAGGGAGCCCCCAGCACCATCATCAGCGGTGTGATCGAGTTGTGGCAGGCGGGAATGATCCCGCTTTCCCTTCTGGTGCTTTTTGCCAGTATCACCGTGCCGGTCCTCAAGATCGTTGCCCTGACCATCATGATCATAGGCACCCGGCTCGGTTCCCGCTGGCACCTGCGCAATCTCTCGAAGCTTTACCGGCTCGTCGTCATCATCGGCCGCTGGTCGATGATCGACGTCTTCATGATTTCCATCCTCGTTGCCGTCGTGCATTTCGGTTTTCTGGCCAATGTCACGGCCGATCCGGGGATGGTATGCTTTGCTCTGGTCGTGATCCTGACCATTTTCGCGGCAGAGCTTTTTGATCCCCGCAGCATGTGGGATGCAGCCGGTCTCAATGGCGTGGTCGCACCTCCTCTGGCGGATGGGACGCCCCCTGAGACAGAGTCTCCGACCGCGCCTGTTCCGCAACTGCCTTCTTCTGACCCAAACGACATGGAGCCTGAACGCGCGTGAGCGATTCCCGAAACAACCGGGGGGAGCAGCCGGTCTCGCCCAAGGAAGCCCCGGTGCGCCGCACCCGTTTCTCTCTCATTCTGCTGATTCCCGTGGTGGCCATTCTCATCGCCGGATGGCTGGCGTGGGAGCATTTCGCCACGCGTGGTCCCGAAATCACCATCACGTTTGAAACGGCGGATGGCCTTACACCTGGCCAGACGCAGGTGAAAAACAAGGCCGTGACGCTTGGCACTGTGCAGGACATCACCCTGAGCGACGACATGAAACATGTTGACGTGACGGTGCAGATGAACGCCAACAGCGCCCATATCCTCACCGACCACACCCGTTTCTGGGTTGTGCGCCCGCGCATCAACGGCGCCAGCATCACCGGCCTCGATACGCTGTTCTCGGGAGCCTATATCGCTCTGGATCCAGGGACGGATGACGGCCACTACCAGAAATTCTTCAAGGGACTGGAATCGCCGCCCGGCGTCCGTTCGGACCAGCCGGGCGAGACGTTTTGGCTGGTGTCTCCCTCACTGGGCTCGCTCGGCCCGGGCTCGCCGGTCTTCTTCCGCGATCTTCAGGTGGGTGAGGTGCTCGGCTACACGATGCCGCCGGGTGGCAGAGGGCCGATCGTCATTCAGGCTTTCGTCAAGGCGCCTTACGATCACTATCTGCGGACAGACAGCCGTTTCTGGAACGTCTCGGGCGTTCAGGTCGGTCTTGGTGCGGGAGGGCTGAAGGTCCAGCTCAAATCGCTTCAGGCCCTGTTCTCCGGCGGCATTGCCTTTGGTCTGCCCGAGCAGCGCCTTGCCATCGACGTGCCCAATGCTCCTGCCAATTCCGTCTTCAAGCTCTATGCCAGCGAGGCCGATGCCGATAACGCCCGATATCACAAGCGGCTGCGGGTCGTGACCTACATCAACTCCTCCGTCAAAGGTCTGACGAACGGCAGTCAGGTGACGATGTTCGGTCTTCAGATTGGCACCGTCACGGATGTCCGTCTCCTCCTTCAGGGGCCGACGAAGCTGCCTCGTGTCCGCGTGGATATGGAGCTTGAGCCCGAGCGTATGCTGTCGAACTGGGATGAGCGGGTTGAGAACAGCAGGGATGCGCCGGTTGAGAAATATCTTCAGGCTTTCGTGGCCGAAGGGATGCGCGCCTCGGTCCAGAGTGCCAGCTTCCTGACGGGCGAATCAATGATTGCCCTGCAATTCGTCAAGAGCGCGCCCGTCACCACTCTGACCTATGAAGGCGATGTCGCCGTTCTCCCAAGCCAGGCTGGCGGCATGGACGGGATCATGGAATCCGTCTCCACCATCACCGACAAGATCGCGGCAATGCCGCTGACCGAAATCGGTGGGCACGTGAACGATCTTCTGGCGCATGCGGATGGCCGTCTGAACAGTCCTGAAGTCACGCAGTCCCTCGCGGCTCTGCGCGATTCGCTCCAGAACCTGAACAGACTGACGAAAACCGCCAACCAGAACCTGCCGGAACTGATGAAGAGCCTTCAGAGTACGATGAACAGTGCGCAATCGGTTCTGGGGTCTTATGGCGGCGACACGGATTTCCACCGCAGCCTCCAGGGCATGATCGTCCAGTTGACCCAGATGTCGCGCTCCCTGCGCTTCCTCACGGATTATCTGGACCACCATCCCTCCGCTCTCATCACCGGCCGCAGGAACTGAGCCATGACACAGTCTTCGATGCCCCGCCTTCGTCTCCTGTCCCTGATGGGTGCTCTGGGAATGACGGGCTTTCTCACGGCCTGCAGCAGCGATCCGACGCTCTATACGCTGGCGCCCATGCCCGGAGTGGCACAGGCAGGCGGTCCTGTCGTAGTCGAGGTCCGGACGCCCGTTGTCAGCGCACGGCTCGATCGCGACACGATCGTAAGGGCTAATTCGGATTACCAGACGCGGCTCGCAACCGGCACAAGCTGGAGCGAGGCGCTTCCGGACATGGTGGGTCACACGCTGACGGGTGATTTGGCCCAGCGCCTGCCGGGTACGACTGTTTTTGCCGAGAATGACGCGGTGAGCACGACGCCGTCAGCCTATGTCGAGCTGACCCTTCGTAATTTCGAAGCCGATTCGGCAGGCCATGCTCTCGTGACGGGTACGCTGTCGGTTCATCCGGCGGGGAAGATGATTGGTCCTGTGCTGACATCGCCTGTTGTCTGGCAGTCGCAGGACGTCGTGGCATCCAGCACGACAAAGCTGACTGCGACCCTCAGTCAGGGGGTAGCTGCGATTGCCGATCAGGCCGCCGAAAAGCTGCGTCTCCTTCCGCCCCCCCTCACGAACTGACGAGGCTTAGCAGAAGTCACAAACAAAAAAGGCTCCCGGAATGGGAGCCTTTTTTGTTGGAAGAACCGGCAGGAAGAAAAGCGTCAGAGCTTCTCAACCTGCGTGAAGTCGAGGTCCACAGGGGTCGAGCGACCGAAGATGGAAACGCTGACCTTGAGGCGCTGACGTTCGTCGTCGACATCCTCGATCATGCCGGTGAAGGACGTGAACGGACCATCGGCAACGCGGATCTGCTCGCCAATCTCGAAAGAAAGGCTCGAACGGGGGCGTTCGACGCCTTCCTGTGCCTGCTTCATGATCCGGTCGGCTTCAGCAGCCGTAATGGGGGTCGGACGGTTGCGGGTTCCGAGGAAGCCCGTGACCTTGGGAGTGTCCTTGACGAGATGCCAGGCTTCGTCCGTCAGTTCCATCTTAACGAGGACATAACCCGGAAAGAACTTGCGCTCCGCATTGACCTTACGGCCGCGGCGCATTTCCGTCACGTCTTCGGAAGGGACAAGGATCTGTTCGAAATGGTCCGAAAGGCCCTTCTGTGCCGCCTGTTCCTGAATGTGACTCGCGATCTTTTTCTCGAATCCGGAATAGACGTGAACAACATACCAACGCTTCGCCATGGTGCGAACCTAGCCTCCGACGCCAAAAAGTCCGCGGACGCCAAGGCCGATCAGCTGGTCCACGATGAAGAAGAAGATGCAGGTCACGGTTACCATGACCAGCACGGCACCTGACGTGATCAGGGTGTTGCGACGGGTCGGCCACGTGACGCGCTTCGCTTCGGCGCGGACGTCACGGACGTAAGCGACCAGATTGAAGCCGGATCCGTTCTTTTGAGGCGCTGTCTTCCGCGACTCGTCTTTCGGGGTACTGACCGACACCATCGTCCTCGAATCAAGTGAAAGTCCCGCTCCCGGTGTCGGGGGGGACATCCGGCGAGAAGGAGTGGCAGGGGCGGAGGGTCTCGAACTCTCAACCTCCGGTTTTGGAGACCGGCGCTCTAGCCAATTGAGCTACACCCCTATCGTCGTGCAGGGCGTCTTGCGAACGTCATGCCAGCGACAGTGGCCGCAAAAGAGAATGTTCAGGACTAAAAGTCAAGTGCCCTGAAGATCTTTGTTGTGGAATTTCCATTTTGGATTTTCCCCTCTTGCGGGTTCGGCAGGAGATGGAGTAAGGACACTCCCAATCAGGGCGGGCGTAGCATAGTGGTAATGCAGTAGCCTTCCAAGCTTCTTAGGAGGGTTCGATTCCCTTCGCCCGCTCCAGATTTCCTTAAAATCCAGCTTTTCTATTTCACTGCCACTGGCAGGGAATATGAGATGGCGCGGCATCTCCGAACTGGAGAACCTGAAGCGCTACGGCTGCGTCGCCGACATTTCCTGACAGATGACCCTTGGGGTCGGAACCGTGAGCGATCGGCGCCACGTCCTCGCTGAGCAGGATGTCGCCCGGATTCAGCTCGACGCTGGTTCCGTCCATGGCCTTGACGAAATAGATCCCCGAAAGCGGCACGATCCACTGGACCTGATGGCTTTCGTTCCACCCCCCTTTCCAGTGCGGAGGCTGAACGCGCAGCGTCACGCTCGCCGGCCCGTCATGGGGGCTGCTGAACATGATTTTGTCACCACCTGGTGTGATCGAGTCTTCATGGAAGGTCGACATCTTGCACTTGGTCAGATGCGTGGTGCCCTGCGGATCGGTCCAGTTGTCCCAGTAGGAGATGGTGGGAAAGGAAGGTTTGTCTTCGATGGGAGCCGCGTGGGCCGCTGTGTCCAGCGCGGAAACCGACAGGGCGCTGAGCAGGAGAAAAAAGCGCTTCTGGATGGACATCGAATCTCCGTTGTTTCGTATTGGGGTTTTGTGTCGCGGGTTTTCGCGGAGAGGCCGCGGGTCGGACGAAAATTATCCGGAAAGCTGCCGTGAAACGCCCGTCATGCCAGTTCGGGCGCATAAAACGCAAACCCGGGCCACGATCCTCATGTCTGACAGGCCTATTTGCGATCCTCTTGGTTGCGCAGGGCTGGGACAGCGTGCTAGAGGCGGCGCCAAGTGGAGGACCGGGTTTCAGACGAATCCTGCGCAGGGACGTGTATGCCCGGTCCGGACAGTTTTGATGCAAGGAACCGGATAAGCCGGTTCCGGCCGCACTCTGCGGCGGATTTAGTGAGACGGAACACGCGTGTGACGGTGACACAGGTGCCGCAGGTTGGACAGACAGGGGGCTTGGCCCAGCGCTACGCCCGTGCGCTTTATGATCTTGCTTCGGAGCAGGGAAATCTTCCCGATGTTCTGGGTGAAGTGAAGGCGCTGCGTACCGCCATTTCCGAAAGCGACGACCTGCGGAAATTCCTGGCTGACGCCCGGATGGACATCCGCCAGGGTCAGACGGTTTCGAATGTCCTGATGTCGAAGCTCGGCTTTGGAGACGTCCTGCGCCGGTTCGTCGGCGTCATCGCCGAAAACCGTCGCCTGCCTGATCTTGCATCCATTCTGGACGGTGTTCTGGCGCTTGATTCCGCCCTGCGTGGCGAAGTCGTGGCCGAAGTCCGCTCCGCACAGCCTCTTAACGACACGCAGCGCAGCCAGCTTCAGGCCCGACTGGCCGAAGCCGGCTACAGCCGCGTGTCCATGACCGAACATACGGACGCTGCCCTCCTTGGTGGCATGACCGTACGGATCGGTTCCACACTCTTTGATACTTCGATCGCCGGGCGCCTGACCCGCCTGCAGAACGCCATGAAGGGAGCCGCGTGATGGATATCCGTCCCGCCGAGATTTCGGACATCCTCAAGCAGCAGATCGCGTCTTTCGACCAGGTCGAGACCGTTTCCGAAACGGGAACGGTCCTGTCCATCGGCGACGGCATCGCCCGTGTCTACGGCCTGAACAACGTCATGGCCGGTGAAATGGTCGAGTTCGAAGGAACCGGCCTCAAGGGCATGGCTCTGAACCTCGAAGCCGACAATGTCGGTGTGGTTCTGTTCGGCGACGGCGACGGCATCCGCGAGGGCGACACCGTCCTGCGTACGAAGTCCGTGGTTGAAGTTCCGGTCGGCAAGGGCCTGCTCGGACGCGTGGTTGACGGTCTGGGTAACCCGATCGACGGCCGTGGCCCGCTGACGGACGTTGAATACCGCCGCGCCGAAGTGAAAGCTCCGGGCATCATGCCGCGCCAGTCGGTCAGCGAGCCGATGCAGACGGGCATCAAGGCCATCGACGCTCTCGTTCCCATCGGACGTGGCCAGCGTGAGCTGATCATCGGTGACCGCCAGACGGGCAAGACCGCGATCCTGATCGACACCATCGTCGCCCAGAAGCCGGTCAATGCCGAAGGTGACCCGAAGAAGTCCCTGTACTGCATCTACGTCGCCATCGGTCAGAAGCGTTCCACGGTGGCCAACCTGGTCCGCACGCTGACCGAGCATGGCGCGATGGAATACTCCATCGTTGTTGCCGCTACGGCCTCCGATGCGGCTCCGATGCAGTATCTCGCACCGTACACGGCCTGCGCCATGGGTGAGTACTTCCGTGACAACGGCATGCACGCTCTTGTCTGCTACGACGATCTGTCCAAGCAGGCTGTGGCGTACCGTCAGATGTCCCTGCTGCTGCGTCGTCCGCCGGCGCGTGAAGCGTTCCCGGGTGACGTGTTCTACCTGCACTCCCGTCTTCTGGAGCGTGCGGCCAAGATGTCCGACGCCAATGGTGGCGGCTCTCTGACGGCCCTGCCGGTCATTGAGACACAGGCTGGCGATACGGCTGCCTACATCCCGACCAACGTGATCTCCATCACCGACGGTCAGATCTTCCTTGAGACGGATCTGTTCTACAAGGGTATCCGCCCGGCCGTGAACGTCGGTGGTTCGGTGTCCCGCGTGGGTTCCGCAGCCCAGATCAAGGCGATGAAGCAGGTTGCCGGCAAGATCAAGCTGGAGCTGGCACAGTATCGTGAAATGGCTGCATTCTCGCAGTTTGCTTCCGACCTGGACGCCGCAACCCGCAAGCAGCTTGATCGTGGTGCCCGTCTGGTCGAGCTGCTGAAGCAGCCCGAGACGTCCCCGCTGCCCGTCGAAGAGCAGGTTGTTGTTCTTTATGCCGGTACGCGTGGCTACGTTGATCCGATCGCCGTGGACAAGGTTGTGGCCTACGAAGCCGCTCTCCTGTCCGAGCTGCGCGGTGCGGGCTCTGACATCCTGACGGCCATTCGCAATGACCGCCAGATCAAGCCGGAGACGGAAGGCAAGCTCAAGGAGCTGCTCGAAGCATTCGGCAAGCGCTTTTCGGCCTGAGGATAGCCCATGGCTTCGCTGAAGGAACTGCGTGGACGGATCACGGGCGTCAAATCGACGCGCAAGATCACGAACGCGATGAAAATGGTTGCAGCCTCCAAGCTGCGACGCGCCCAGATGCAGGCCGAAGCGGCTCGCCCCTATGCTGACGCCATGCGTCGCATGATGGCAGAGCTGGCGACGGCGACCCGTGGTGAGGACGCGACAAGCCTGCCGCGCCTTCTCGCGGGAACGGGCAAGGACCGGACCCATCTCGTGGTGGTGCTGACCTCTGACCGTGGCCTTGCCGGCGGCTTCAACGCCAATATTGTCCGCAGTGCCCGTCAGCTGGTCGATACCTTGGTATCGGAAGGCAAGACGGTTCGCATCCTGCCGGTCGGTCGCAAGGGGGCAGATATCCTCGTGCGTCACTATCCGGACATGGTCGTTGACCGTCTGGCCGGAACCGAAGGCAAGGATGTCGGGTTCGACAAGGCTGCCGATATCGGAAGCCGGATCGTCACCATGCTGGAAGCGGATGAGATCGACCGCTGCACGCTGGTCTATAACCGCTTCCTCAATGCCATGACGCAGGTGCCGGTACAGGCGCCTCTGGTTCCGCTCGCGGTTCCCGAGAACGACAATGCCACTCCGGATGCCGACACGGCCCAGTATGAATTCGAGCCGGATGAGACGACGCTTCTGACGCAGCTTCTGCCGCGCAACCTTCAGGTCCAGATCTTCTCGGCCCTGCTGGAAAGTGCTGCTGGCGAGCAGGGCGCGCGCATGACCGCGATGGACAATGCCAGCCGTAACGCCAGCAAAGCCATCGACCGTCTGTCGCAGAAGTACAACCGTACGCGTCAGGCCAACATCACCAACGATCTGATCGAAATCATCTCCGGCGCAGAAGCCGTTTGAGATCACGCAGGAGACGAATCCGATGTCCGAAACCCTTACCCCTTCTGCCGGAGCTGCCAACAACGTGGTCGGCCGCGTCACCCAGGTGCGCGGCCCCGTCGTGGACGTGCAGTTCGAAGGCGATCTTCCCTTCATCCTGAACGCCCTGCACGTCCAGAACGGCGATCATACGCTGGTTCTGGAAGTTGCGCAGGAAATCGGCGAGCGCCAGGTCCGCTGCATCGCCATGGACACGACCGACGGTCTGGTCCGTGGCGCTGAAGTCCGTGACACGGGCACGCAGATCATGGTTCCGGTTGGCCCGGCAACGCTTGGCCGTATCCTGAACGTCGTTGGTGAGCCCATCGACGAGCGCGGCCCGATCAGCAGCGAACTGCGCTTCCCGATCCACCGTCCGGCCCCGGCTTTCGAAGACCAGGCCGCTGCGTCCGAAATCCTCGTGACCGGCATCAAGGTCGTCGATCTGCTTTGCCCGTACCTCAAGGGTGGTAAGATCGGCCTGTTCGGTGGCGCCGGCGTCGGCAAGACGGTCATCATTCAGGAACTCATCAACAACATCGCGAAAGCCCATGGCGGCGTGTCCGTCTTCGCCGGTGTTGGTGAGCGTACGCGTGAAGGTAACGACCTGTATTTCGAAATGCAGGACGCAGGCGTCATCAAGATCGCTGAAGATGGCTCGACCGAGGGGTCCAAGGTTGCGCTGGTCTATGGCCAGATGAACGAGCCGCCGGGAGCCCGTTCGCGCGTCGCCCTGACGGGCCTGTCGCTTGCAGAATACTTCCGTGATGAAGAAGGTCAGGACGTCCTGTTCTTCGTGGACAACATCTTCCGCTTCACGCAGGCCGGTTCCGAAGTCTCCGCACTTCTGGGCCGTATCCCCTCCGCAGTGGGTTACCAGCCGACGCTGGCCACCGAGATGGGCGCCCTGCAGGAGCGTATTACGTCCACGAAGAAGGGCTCCATCACGTCCGTTCAGGCCGTATATGTCCCGGCTGACGATCTGACCGATCCGGCGCCTGCCGCGACCTTCGCGCATCTTGATGCAACGACGGTTCTGAACCGTTCGATCGCGGAAATGGGCATCTATCCGGCTGTCGATCCGCTGGATTCGACATCCCGTTCGCTCGATCCGAAGATCGTTGGTGAAGAACACTATCAGGTCGCGCGCCAGGTTCAGCAGACGCTCCAGACCTACAAGGGCCTGCAGGACATCATTGCGATCCTTGGCATGGACGAACTCTCCGAAGACGACAAGAAGATCGTTGGTCGCGCCCGTCGCATCCAGCGCTTCCTGTCCCAGCCTTTCCACGTGGCCGAAGTCTTCACGGGCGCACCAGGCAAGCTGGTGTCGCTTGAAGATACGATCCGTTCCTTCAAGGCTGTTGTGGCTGGCGAGTACGATCACCTGCCGGAAGGCGCCTTCTACATGGTCGGTGACATCGACGAGGCCGTTGCGAAGGCCGAGAAGATGAAGCAGGAGGCCTGATCCGATGCCGCTTCGCATCGAGATCGTCAGCCCGGAAAAGCGCCTTGTCGAACGTGACGTCGACATGGCCGTGGTCCCGGGCATGGAAGGCGATATTGCAGCCATGCCGGACCGCGCACCGCTGATGCTTCAGCTGCGGGGCGGCGTTGTGGCCCTTTATCAGGGTGACAAGATCGTTGACCGTTACTTCGTGACGGGCGGTTTTGCCGATATGGGCGCTGATCACTGCACCATTCTGGCCGATTCCGCACAGCTCATGAGTGAGCTGTCCGTGGATGAGGCCAAGAGCCGTCTGCGGGATCTGGAAAGCCGATGGGCCGAAATCGGTCCGAACGACGTGGACATGCACGATCAGATCAGCCGTGAACTGCAATCGGTTCGCGCTGAACTGGAAGCTGTTCAGGAACATGGCCCGGCCTGAACGGTCTTTTCAGATCAGGTTTGCAAAAACCCGCTTCATCGTAAGGTGAAGCGGGTTTTTCTTTGCCATTTCTCCAGGGCTTTTCTTTCGCAGGCTTGCCCCCATGCCTGAAATGACTCCGTGCCCAACCATCAAGCATATTATCTGGCCGTGTATAGGAGTTCTTGGAAGGTGGGGAACTGGCTGCCTATCCTCAGAAATCTGGTAACTTTGCCTGAGGGCTATCCCGCAGGCGGGAAAAGGCTTTCTCCCCAACAACGCTATGCAAGGCGTAAGACGCGATAGGACGCACCTCGGGGCCCCGACAGATGTTGAACGGGCGCCAAACTGGGTAATTCAAAGAAAATGACCAAAAAAGCGCCCGAAAGGCGCTTTTTTCGGGTTTTTATTATTTCGGATTTTTAATGGATAATGGGG
>NZ_JOPF01000005.1:0-133259 GCF_002153595.1 Gluconobacter sp. DsW_056 | reverse complement strand
TTCTGGTCGCCCAGAACCCCCAGATGCCCGCCTCTGGACAGGTATTTCAGGGCCGAACGTGCGCCTTTGGCCCCTTTGGGAAACATCGGTACGTCCTGCCCCATGGCCTGCTGACGCAGGCTATGGATCAGACTGTCGACGCCGGGGTTGCTGGCAGCCCGGTAGAAAGATGCGAACGGCATGCCGTATCGGGCGACAACCGGCGGCATGAGTTCCCAGTTGCCGATATGCCCTGAAAAGAAAATGACCGGCCGCCCCGATGCCTTCGCGCTTTCAAGATGCTCCGCGCCTTCAACGCTCCATCCCGCACCGGAGGGCGTGTTGTGGGGCAGGCGGGCGATATGGGGGAATTCGCCAACCGTCCGGCCCAGATTTTCCCAGCAGTCCCGCACGATACGTCGCCGGGCCGGGGCGTCGAGTTCGGGCATGGCAAGTTGCAGGTTCCGGTCCGCTATTTTCGAGACGGGCAGCGGTGGCCCGATCGTGCGGGCGACAATGCCTCCAAGGTTCGAGGCCGCAGCTGCGGGAAGGGCGCGGATGAGCGCCAGAAGGCTGCGGACCAGCAGGGTTTCCGCACGGTACAAAAAAGACGTCATGGGGTGCTGAACAGTAGATCGAGAAGGCGTTCGGGGGCTTTCGGATCGGTCCAGAGCAGCTCAACCCCGATGATTTTAACCCGCGTGCGGAATGGGAAGGGCAGTTTCACGGCATCCTTGGCAGTTGTGACCAGTGTGGTGCCCGATTCCCGGCTGAGGGCTTCAAGGCGCTGAAAATCGCGGGTCGTATAGACATGATGATCGGGGAACGGGAGTGAGCGGATGGGCGTGACGCCAGCGTCCCGCAGCATGTCGAAAAATTTTTCCGGGCGTCCGATCCCAGCGAAAGCCACGATCCGCCGTCCCTGAAGGGTGCGGATTTCGGGGCCCGGCACCAGTCTGGCCTGCGCGGTCAGAAGATGGCGGGGGAAAGTCGGGAGCAGGTTGTGCCTGTCGTCTCCGATGACAACGATGGCCTGGGCGCGGGACAGAGCGTCTGAAAGAGGTTCGCGGAGCGGACCTGCGGGAAGAACGCATCCGTTGCCGAAGCCCGTGATGCCGTCCACGACCAGAATGGAGACGTTCTTATGCAGCGTTGCGTTCTGCAAACCGTCATCCATGACAAGGCAGTCCGCCCCCTGACCAATGGCAAGACGGGCGGTCTCGGCCCGGTTTGCGCCAATCCAGGTCGGCGCGGACTGTGCGAGGAGGAGGGGTTCGTCGCCCACTTCACGGGCGGTGCTGCGTCCGGGGTTGACGTCGATGGGGCCGCGTTCGCGTCCGCCGTGACCCCGGCTCAGGATATGGGGGTGATGGCCACGGTCCCTGAGGCGCTGCACAAGGTCGAGGGCGAGCGGGGTTTTGCCTGTCCCTCCGGTGGTGATGTTGCCGCAGCACAGGACCGGAACAGGAGCATGAAATGTGGGCCGTCTGAGGCGGCGGCGGGTAAGGGTCGTGGCGATGAAAGAAAACGGCCTGAGGAGGCGGGCGGCAAGACTGCGCGTGGGATGGAGCCAGAAACGGGGCGGGCGACCTCTCATCGTTCAACCGTTCTCAGGATGCGGTCTCGCAGAACGCTCACGACCGAGCGCTGCAATCCCTTGGTCCTGACGGGTGGGAGAGAGGATTCGAGCCATCGTGTCAGACACTCCACATCGTTCACGGTGTGGATGGTATCAGAAACCGTGGCCATTGCCTCCCGCCAGTTCTCCATTTTCGGGCCTGTTGCCGTTGGAACCCCCAGACGCAATGGTTCGAACGGATTGTGACCTCCGCCTTTTCCGGTCAGGGAATTGCCCAGAAAACAGCGGTTCGCCAGTCTGTAGAACAGGCCAAGTTCGCCGAGCGTGTCGGCCAGCCAGACAGGGGTCTGCTGTGTCGGGTCCTCTCCTGCGGAGCGGCGAGGGAGATTGAAGCGTTCTGCCAGTTCCGCGCCACGGGCGGGATGGCGCGGGACAAGGATGGTCAGCAGGTCGGGCTGGGATTTCCGGGCGCTTTCTGCGGCCTGAAGGACGAGTTCCTCTTCTCCGGGATGAGTGGATGCTGCAACAAAGATCGGGCGTTCTGTCAGCAGGGACTTGAGACGGTCATATTCCGCCTCGTCATAGGGAAGCGCGGGCGCATCCTGTTTGAGATCGCCGTCCTCGTAAACCGGAGAGGCTCCAAGCGTACGGAAACGGGCTGCATCTTCAGGCCCCCGGGCAGCCACCCAGGAGAGGCGTGACATCATGCGTCGTGCGGGGCCGTGTAGCCGGTCCCAGCGTCGTGAAGAGCGGTCCGACAAACGTCCGTTGACGAGCATGACGGGAATGTCCCGCTCCGAACAGGCTGCGATGATGCCCGGCCAGAGTTCGCTTTCAACGAAAATGGCGCCCTCGGGCTGCCAGAGGTTGAGGAAGCGCCTCAGCCAGTGGGGAACGTCATGGGGAATGAAGCGATGGAGAATCCGTTGTCCGGAGAGCGGGTGCCGCGCGACGATTTCGCTGCCCGTGACTGTGGCGGTTGTGAAAAGAAGTGTCAGCTCCGGTCTGGCGTCCAGCAGGGCTTCGGCCAGCGGCAGGGCACAGAGGGTTTCGCCAACACTGGCGGCATGGAGCCAGAGAATCCGGCCTGCGGGGCGCTGTGCTCTCCCGAGCCCCATACGCTCGCGCAGGCGGTCAGGGAGTTCCCGCCCCTTGTGCAGCCGGACTCGAAGCATGACGGTCAGGGCCGGAGCAAGCAGGGTTCCGGCCATGCGCCACAGACGGTCGCTCACGCTGGACTGACGGTGTCGCACGCTGCTTTCAGCGCGGCTGGAGAGAGTGTTCAGAGCGGTCTGGAGGGTCGGGGCGTCGGGCTGGAACAGCGGCTCACCCATGATGAGCGCGCCGCGCCCGAAGGGAAGCGGGAAGGCCAGACCGTCCCATGAGGGCAGACGCAGACTGGTGCAGGCCATGCCGAGGGGCACTACAGCACATCCGGCAAGGCGCGACAGGACGATGGCCCCGGGCTGGACCTGTTCGGCTGGTCCACGCGGGCCGTCAGGGGTGATGCCAACGATTGATCCGTTCCGGATCTCTTTCAGAGCCGTTCGAAGAGCCGCTGCTCCGCCCTTGTCCTTTCCCTTTTTGCTAGAGGAACCATGAATGCCAATGATGCCCCAGGAGCGGACGATCTTTGCGATCAGCACACCATCCGGATTGCGGGAGACCAGAAAGCGGAGTGCCAGCCGTGGCTGCAATGGGCGGGCCCAGAACCAGAGCGCCGGGCTGAGCGCCAGGGACCGGTGCCAGAAGGCGACCACGACCCCGTTTCCGGGCGTGAGCAGTGTTTCGACCGCACGGGGAGAGCCGCTGACCTGCCAGCGCGTGGAGCGCAGGCAGATCCCAAGCCACAGGCGGAGCAGGCGTGGAGACAGGGTCATGTCGCGTCGGGTAGCACGCGACGTTACAGGGGGCAAAGACCGGGCATTTCGACAGGCAGAGCCATCAGGCTGCCGGATGATTCATTTCAAGAGACGTGAAGGTCACACGTGCTGAATCGCTGTGGCAGGGCATGTGCCAGCCGGTCTGTCCCGCGACGGCTTCGAACCACATGGCGGGGGCGGTTGCGGCCGCGGGCATGGCAAACACATTGCGGGTTCCATTCACGACGACAAGCAGTGTTCCGTCGGGACGGGAAGAGAGGCCGTAGCTGATGCTGCGATCGGGATAGATGGTTCCAGCAACGACGCGATGTGTTTCGGTTCCGTTATGAATGACAGCAATGACCTGCGAACGCTTGCCATCCGCGACCAGTTGCACGACCGGCCCATGCGCGCTCTGGATCCGGCCGATAATGACGCGCTGATTACTGGGCCATGTGTCGATGTGCAGAGTGGCGGTCATGGCCGCCGGCGTCTGCTGGAAATACCATGCCGTCCCTTCGCGCAGAACAGTCGCGGGGGCCGTCTGGCCGCGAATGGACGGCTGAAGCGCATCCGTTCGCAGGGTCATGGCGCCGGTCGCGGGGTTGCGCTCATAGAACGGGCTGCGATAGCCGGCAGCAAGCGTGCTGCCGGGAACGAGGCGTAGTTTGAGGCGCGCCTGCGGTTCCTGAAGGGTGAAGCTACCCGCCTGCGGTAGGGCCTGCGTGTCCATGGCCGATGCGGGAGCCAGCGCGGTGCCTGCCAGCGTGAGGGTCAGGCAGGTGGCGCAGAGGAGGCGGGGCAGGGACATGGGACGGTTCCTTCAGGTCAGCAGGCAAAAAGCGGTAACAGGCGTGTTCAGCGGCTCATGAGAACCGTGATCTGGGCGTGCTCCAGAATGTGACGGGTAACGCCGCCCAGAATCATCTGGCGCAGACGCGAATGGGAGTAGGCGCCCATACCGAGCATGTCGGCATTGAACTCCGTGGCAGCCTGAAGCAGGCCCACACCGATGTCCCGGTTCACGGCTTCGAACTCGCGGGATGTGGCGGAAATACCGTGCATCCGCAGATAGGTCACGACCTCGTCCGCACCCGGACCGCGACGCTGATAGTCCTGACAGGTCAGGACCTGCACGGCTTCGGCCTTGTGGGCCCAGGGCAGGATGCAACGCAGGGCCAGCGAGGCTTCGGGCGTTCCGTTCCAGGCGATGGCGATCCGCCTGCCGACCGTCTTCGGCGGGGTCGGCGGTGCGATCAGCAGAGGACGTCCGCTGTCGAACAGGATGGCATGGAGCGTTTCGGAGGCGCGCGGGTCGCCGTCCTTGGCAAGATTCGGAACCAGCGTCATGTCGGCCAGACGGGAGCGCCATGTCAGGGAGTCGTGCTCCGTTCCGTTGAGGACGTCGAGGCTTGCGCTGACGCCTTCTCCGGCCGAGGAGCCGATTTTCGAAGGCTCGATGCGACGGATGCCATGCTCGTGGACAAAAGCGTCGAAAGCCCTGCGGATCTTGATGGCCCGGTGCTGCGCTTCGGTTATGGCGGTATCGATCATTTCATTGACCATGCCCGCCGAGATGCCTTCACCGGCCAGCGTTGCCACTTCGGACGGATCCGAACCGACCACGACAGCGGAAAGATGAGCGTCGAACCGGCGCGCGAAATCCAGCGCGACCGACATGACGGCGTCCAGCTCATAGGTGCCGTTCAGGGGGAGAAGGATGTTCTTGATATCGATAAGCATGGGTGAAGGCTCCCCGGCCGTAATTTTGTGACGTCGTTATGATGTATTTACGGATAAAGTCGTGTGACGTTCCATTGGTTTCCATCACGCGTCCACACGGCACGATCATGCAGGCGATAGGGACGGTCCTGCCAGAATTCAATGGCCTGGGGCAGAACGCGGAAACCCGACCAGTTCTCAGGACGGGGGATCGGGCCGTCTCCGTATTTTTCGTCTGCGGCCTTCAGGCGTTCCTCGAACGTGCTGCGTTCGTCGAGCGGGCGCGACTGGTCGGAGGCAATGGCGCCGAGGCGCGACATGCGGGAACGGCTTGCGAAATAGGCGTCGGCTTCGGCGGCCGTAACGGCTTCGACCGGGCCTTCGATCCGGACCTGACGGCGGATGGATTTCCAGTGAAACAGCAGGGCCGCGTGCGGGTTGGCGCGTAGTTCGCCGCCCTTGCGGCTGTCCAGATTGGTATAGAAAACAAAGCCCCTGTCATCCACGCCCTTGAGTAACAGCATCCGCACGGACGGGTGCCCGTCAGGCGTGGATGTGGCCACGGCCATGGCGTTGGGGTCGTTCGGTTCGGCGGCTTCCGCATCCGACATCCAAGCAGCGAACAGGGCGAAGGGATCAGCCTTCAGATCAATCAGGGGGAGGTCGGACATTGGAGAATCCTTGAAACAAGATTGGCGTGGCAGGAACGATGTCGTCCCGCTCGCCAGTGCCGGGATCATAACGCGGCTGGACCGTTCCAGCCATCCGGCCAGCTATCCAGCCAGTTTATACGCCGCGCTCGCATCGCGCCTTGATCTGGGACAGCATGCGACGCCGCAGCAGACCGCTGACGGGGCGGATCACGAGCCAGTAGGGCAGGAAACGACGCCAGACATGGGGCGTGGGACACAGGACATGTGTCTGCGTGACGAGGCGCATTCGACCCTCCGTGGCCGGCCCTGTCACAAAAGACAGGATCAGGGTTGCAACAGACGCATCCCTGTCACCGAGAAACGCCATAGGTGTGTCAAAACGATGCAGTCCGTAATCCGTCTGCCAGAAGGCCCCTTTCAGCCCATAGGCCAGACTGCGATCGGTCTCCGACAGCAGGGTGAAGTCCTGGAGCTCAAGAGGCGGTGCTGATGGGCTTCGCAGCAGTCGGGCAGGCAGTCCACGCAGGTAAAGGGCTGGGCGGATGAGAGCATCCTCATCCAGACGGTAGTGCTGGATGCAGTTCAGGATGGTGCCGGGCAGGGCGTGAATGAGAATGGAATGGCGTTCGGAAAAATCGAACGGGCCGATGGAAGTATGAGCGGATTTCGAGCGCATGGGAGGAAATTCCTCTAAGTGTCGGAGTGATGCCTTAATGTCCCGTCAGAAGGCAAAAAACCGGGCAATCGTCGCAAAGTCTTGTCTGTAACGGACGCTTGTGCAACCACGACCCTCAATACGCCAACGCGATTCAGGAAATCACCATGTCTGAAACGGAAGACAATATCCCGGCACCCGTGACCGGAACCCTCATGAAGGGCAAGCGCGGTGTGATCATGGGTGTTGCCAACAAGCACTCCATTGCCTGGGCCATTGCCAGCGCCTGTGCGGCACAGGGTGCGGAACTTGCTTTCACCTATCAGGGCGAGGCCTTGGGCAAGCGCGTTCGTCCGCTGGCCGAGAGTGTCGGGTCTGAACTCGTCATCTCCTGTGACGTCAGCGATGACGACGCCATCAACACCACGTTCGACGAGATCGAGAAGGTCTGGGGCAAGATCGACTTCGTGCTCCACGCCATCGCTTTTGCGGACAAGCAGTATCTCCGCGGCCGCTATATCGACACGCCGCGCGATGCCTTCCTGCAGGCCATGGACATCTCCTGTTATTCCTTCGTCGCCGTCGCACGTCGTGCGTCTGCCATGATGAATCCGGGCGGGTCCTTCCTGAGCATGACCTATCTCGGCGCCGAGCGCGTCATGCCGCACTATAATGTGATGGGTGTGGCCAAGGCGGCTCTGGAAGCCTCCGTGCGCTACATGGCTGCCGATCTGGGCCGCGACGATATCCGCGTCAACGGCATCTCCGCCGGTCCGATCATGACGCTGGCCGCCAACGGGATCAGCGATTTCCGCTACATCCTGCGCTGGAACCAGCTCAACGCTCCGATGGAGCGCAACGTGACGCTCAAGGATGTCGGCGGTTCGGGCATGTACCTGCTCTCCGATCTGTCCAGCGGCGTGACGGGCGAGATCCATCATGTGGATTGCGGCTACCACACGGTCGGCATGAAGAACCCGGACGCTCCGGATATCGCAGCGGTCGGCTCCGGGAACTGACATGTCGGACAACAGCTTCGGGAAGCTCTTTCGCGTCACCACCTGGGGTGAAAGCCACGGGCCGGCTATCGGCTGCGTCATTGATGGCTGCCCACCCCGCCTGAAGCTGTCCGAAGAGGACATCCAGCCCTGGCTTGATCGTCGTCGTCCGGGGCAGTCCCGCTTTACCACGCAGCGCCGGGAGGCGGATCAGGTCCGGATCCTGTCGGGCGTGTTTGAAGGCCAGACGACTGGCACCCCCATTTCGCTGATGATCGAAAATACCGATCAGCGGTCGAAGGATTACGGCGATATCGCAACCCGCTATCGCCCCGGTCATGCCGACATCGCCTATGACATGAAATACGGCATCCGCGACTATCGCGGGGGCGGGCGCTCCTCGGCGCGGGAGACGGCCATGCGGGTTGCCGCAGGAGCCGTGGCGCGCGTACTGCTGAAGACACTGGTGGGCGAGAGCGTGAAGATCCGTGCCGCCCTGACGGGCATTGGAGGGCAGACCATCGACCCCTCCCGCTGGGACTGGGACGAGGTTGAGCGCAATCCGCTGTGGTGCCCGGATGCGGACTCCGTGGCGTCTTGGGAGGCGCTGCTCGATTCCGTTCGCAAGGATGGTTCGTCCATCGGTGCGACCGTTGAAGTCGTTGCGGAAGGTCTGCCAGCCGGACTCGGCGCGCCGGTCTATGGCAAGCTGGATGCCGATCTGGCCGGCGCCATGATGGGGATCAACGGTGTCAAAGGTGTCGAGATCGGGGATGGTTTTGCCGTGGCCGCCCTTCGTGGCGAGCAGAACGCCGATCCGATCGCGCCGGGCCCGCAGTTTGCGTCCAATCATGCCGGTGGCATTCTGGGCGGTATCTCAACGGGACAGCCTATCGTGGCGCGCTTTGCGATCAAGCCGACCAGTTCAATCCTTACACCCGTTCCTAGCATCACCCGCGATGGCGAGTCTGTCGAGGTGATGACAAAGGGGCGTCACGATCCCTGCATCGGTATCCGGGCCGTTCCCGTAGCCGAGGCGATGATGGCCTGTGTGCTGGCCGATCATCTGCTGCGCGATCACGCCCAGTGTGGCTGGGGTCGCTAGACCCCCGCCAGCCGGCGCCTCAGCCTTCGAACGTGGCGTCCAGTGTAATCTTGGCCTTAATGACCTGTGATAGCGGACAACCTTCCTTGGCCTTGTTCGCAATCTCAAGGAACTGCGTCTCGGAGGCTCCAGGGACCTTGCCGCGCAGCGTCAGGTGAGACTGGGTGATGGCAAAGCCTTCGCCGGACTTGTCGAGCGAGACGGTCGCTTTCGTTTCCAGTGATTCGGCTTTGAAACCGGCCTGTTCGAGCATCATGGACAGCGCCATGGTGAAACAGCCTGCATGAGCCGCGCCAAGCAGTTCTTCGGGGTTCGTGCCGGGCTTGTCTTCAAAGCGCGTATTGAAGCCATAAGGCTGGTCGTGCAGAGCGCCGCTCTGGGTGGAAATGGTGCCTTTGCCGTCCTTGAGACCGCCGGTCCAGTGTGCCGAAGCTGTCTTTTTGATGGTCATGATGCGCTCTTCCGTTTTGTGGGCTTGGATCCCCAAACGCGGTGTTGTCCGGATCGTTGCCCGACGCGATGTTCACGAAATTTCCCAATTCTGTGACCGGTATCACACACCGGGAAAATGCCCCGGGGGAAAACTCTTGGGATAACAACGCTTAGGGGCGGTTTTCTGCGATCAGCACTATATCTAGGGGAATTAACGAATTCCTTCCCTAGATATGGGATAGTTCAAATTCACAGCTCGTCCGATTTTGCAAGCGAACTTCGTGCTTGCGATCGGGTTCGGAGTGATGGAAATGAGTGCTCGAGATACCAGAAATAGATGCCCGGCGGAGACAACGAATGACCCTTCATGACGTGACGATGGACGTGTCCGACAAGGCCGATCGTGCCCATGATGTGCGTCCGCCTGTTGACCATCCCATTGGGGAAGCGCCCCTTTCGGCCGATGCCGATTTTGGGGACATGTTCGATGATGTCGTGCAGCTTCCGGGCCATCATGCCGTGCGGGTGGATCGTTCGCGCGATTCCCTGCTGACGGATTTCGGCAAGGCGACCCTGAACAACCGATACCTGCTGCCGGGCGAGGACTATCAGTCGCTTTTCGCGCGCGTGGCGTCCTATTACGGCGCGGATGCCGGCCATGCGCAGCGGATTTATGACTATATTTCCCGCCACTGGTTCATGCCCGCGACGCCCGTTCTGTCCAATGGCGGAACCGAACGTGGGCTGCCGATTTCCTGCTTCCTGAACGAGGCTGAAGACAGCCTTTCGGGAATCGTTGGACTGTGGAACGAGAACGTGTGGCTGGCGTCCAAAGGCGGTGGCATCGGGTCCTACTGGGGCAATCTGCGCTCCATCGGCGAAAACATCGGCCGCAATGGCAAGACGTCCGGCGTCATTCCCTTCATCCGCGTGATGGACAGCCTGACGCTGGCGATCTCGCAGGGCTCGCTCCGTCGCGGCTCGGCGGCTGTGTATCTGCCGGTCTGGCATCCGGAAGTGGAAGAATTCGTCGAAATGCGCCGCCCGACGGGTGGTGATCCGAACCGCAAGGCGCTGAACCTGCATCACGGTGTGCTGGTGACGGATGCGTTCATGCGTGCGGTCGAGGCAGACGAGGAATGGGCGCTGCTCTCGCCGAAGGATCACAGCACGATCCGCAAGGTGTCGGCGCGGGGTCTGTGGATCCGCATTCTGACGGCCCGGATGGAGCAGGGCGAGCCCTACATCATCTATTCCGACCATGTGAACCGCGCCCGTCCGGAGCATCACAAGCTGGCCGGACTGGAGGTGAAAACCTCCAATCTCTGTGCCGAGATCACGCTGCCGACCGGTATCGACCATCATGGCAAGAATCGTACGGCCGTGTGCTGCCTGTCCTCGCTCAATCTCGAGACCTGGGACGAGTGGAAGGATGATCCGCAGTTCATCGAAGACGTCATGCTGTTCCTCGACAACGTGCTGCAGGACTTCATCGACCGCGCACCGGACGACATGGCGCGCGCTAAATATGCTGCCGCGCGTGAGCGTTCTGTGGGCTTGGGCGTAATGGGCTTCCATTCCTTCCTGCAGGCCCGGATGATTCCGTTCGAGTCCGTGATGGCGAAGGTCTGGAACCGGAAGATTTTCGAATATATCCGCAAGCAGGCCGATGCCGCGTCAAAGCATCTGGCGGAAGTGCGTGGTCCGTGCCCGGATGCCGAGGAATACGGCTTCATGGAGCGCTTCTCGCACAAGCTGGCCATCGCCCCGACGGCCTCGATTTCCATCATCACGGGTAATGCCAGCCCCGGAATCGAGCCGATCAGCGCAAACGTGTTCCTGCAGAAGACGCTTTCGGGCTCGTTCTCGGTGCGCAACCGCCATCTGAAGACGATTCTGGAAGAGCGCGGTTACGATACGGACGAAGTCTGGTCTGCAATCACGCTGAACAAGGGCTCCGTGCAGAACCTCGACTTTCTGACGCAGGACGAGAAGGACGTGTTCAAGACGGCGTTCGAGCTCGACCAGCGCTGGGTTGTGGAACATGCCGCCGATCGTGCGCCGTTCATCTGTCAGGCGCAGTCAGTGAACCTGTTCCTGCCGGCCGACGTTCACAAGCGCGATCTGCATCAGATTCATTTCCAGGCGTGGAAGAAGGGCCTGAAATCCCTTTACTACTGCCGCTCCCTGTCCGTGCAACGCGCCGATGCGGTGTCCACGCTGGCGGTGAAGAGCGACATTCTGGAAGACGAAAAATACGAAGCCACGGCTCAGGCCGCCCCGCGCGGCGAGATGAGCAGCGGCGATTACGAAGAGTGCCTGTCCTGCCAGTAATGGTGGGATGCGAAAGGACGAGATCATGAGCGACACGACCCCGACGACCGGTCATCAGGCCGAGCAGCATTTCGACCTGATGACCGCCAACCCGGTCTACAAGCCCTTCCGCTACCCTTGGGCCTATGACGCCTGGCTGACCCAGCAGCGCGTCCACTGGCTGCCCGAGGAAGTGCCGCTGGCCGATGACGTGAAGGACTGGCACCGGACGCTGACGGTAGCAGAACAGCATCTGGTGACGCAGATTTTCCGCTTCTTCACGCAGGCCGACGTGGAAGTGAATTCCGCGTACATGAAGTACTACAGTCAGGTTTTCAAACCGACCGAAGTGCTGATGATGCTGTCGTCGTTTTCGAACATCGAGACGATCCACATCGCTGCGTATTCCCATCTTCTTGATACCATCGGAATGCCCGAGACTGAGTATTCGGCTTTCCTGAAGTACAAGGAGATGAAGGACAAATACGATTTCATGCAGTCGTTCAACATCGACAACAAGCGTGAAATCGCCAAGACGATGGCGGCTTTCGGGGCGTTCATGGAAGGACTTCAGCTTTTCGCGTCCTTCGCGATCCTGCTGAACTTCCCGCGATTCAACAAGCTTAAGGGCATGGGGCAGATCGTGTCTTGGTCGGTGCGTGACGAGACGCTGCACTGCCTGTCCATGATCCGCCTGTTCCGGACGTTCATCCGCGAAAACCCGGAACTGTGGACAGCCGACTTCCGCGAGGAACTCACACAGGTCTGCCGCACGACGGTCGAGCACGAAGATGCGTTCATTGATCTGGCGTTCGAGATGGGGCCGGTTGAGGGTATGTCGTCCGACGACGTGAAGGCGTATATCCGCTTCATCGCCGATCGCCGCCTGACACAGCTTGGTCTGGACCCGATCTATGGGCAGGAAAGCAATCCGCTGCCGTGGATTGATGACATGCTCAACGCCGTCGAACACGCCAACTTCTTCGAAAACCGTTCGACCGAATATTCCCGTGCCTCCACGTCCGGCACTTGGGAAGAAGCGTTTGAAGGCAACGTCTTCAGCTAAAAACAGGGTCTGGAGAGGTCCTGACCTTCGGGCAGGGCTTCTCCATCTCTCAACACGCGTTCTGCGGCGGCCGTAAAGCGGCCGTCTGCTTCATGCAGGACAAGTCCGGCCCGCAGCCGGAAGATCCCGCGGCCCCCATGGACCGCGCGGACCAGAACCAGTTTCGCTTCACGGCCCGCTCGCGGCCAGAAGGGATAAAGCTGGATCGAGCCACATCCATTTTCCAGTAATGTCTGACACGCTCGGTCCGCTATGGCCGTGGACAGGACGAATGTCAGCGTGCCGCCTGGAAGCACCCATTTCGTCAGGGCGCGGACCCAGTCTTCAGGTGCAGTCGTCTCGGCACTCAGGGCCAGACGGCGTCGGCTGTCGGGCGAAGGTGTGCCGTGAGGGCTGTGCCAGGGGGGATTGGCCATTACGTGATGGAAGCGGCCGTTGGGGGTCGGGGTGAGGGCGCGCAGGCTTCTGGGAATATCAGGCAGGTGGGCCTGAAGGACCTGAAGCCGCGTTGCGCTATCGGGATCGGCATTGGCCCGGATATTACGTTCCGCCAGTTTCAGGGTCTCGGGATCGGCTTCCAGCCCGACTCCGCTTATCTCTGCAAGACGGGCAGCCAGGCACAGCAGGGCCGCACCAGCCCCGCATCCGGCTTCCAGAACCGTCTCACCACGTTTTGCTGGAATGGAGGCTGCCATCAGAACGGGCTCAAGCCCCGTCCTGTAACCCTCGATGAACTGTTCATAGCGCACGCGTCCTCCCAGCAGGGATCCTTCTTCCCGTACAGGCGCCTGTACGGAAAATGCGCTCGCGGAGATGGGGTTCGGAGGGGGCAATGGGTTGACCGTCTTCCTGCTGCCGCTCATATGGTCTTTCCAACCTGTCGTCCGGCGTTACATGGTCCGTTCGTTCTTGTCGCGACAGGAGAGAAAGAACGGGCTACGCCACATCATATCGTGCCCGTGCGCTCCTGGGCCAGTCCCCGGAGCCGTTGCGGGAACTGGAGTAATGACCCTTGGATTCTGCCGCACCGGACGTTTCTGCGACCGTTGATAAAGCTGTGCTCAGGGATGCAGGGAGCGAGAGCGCCCTTTCCGCTCTGTCCGCCTATCTGGAACAGGACATGCAGGCCTGCAACCGCGCCATCATCGCGCGGATGGAAAGCCCGGTCCCGCTCATTCCGCAGCTTGGCGCCCATCTTGTCGCTGCGGGCGGCAAGCGGTTGCGGCCCCTGCTGACACTCGCCGCCTCCCGTCTGTGCGGCTACCAGTCGACTCCGGAAAACCAGCGGCACGTCGGTCTGGCGGCCTGTGTGGAGTTCATCCACACAGCAACGCTGCTTCACGATGATGTGGTCGATGAGAGCAACCTGCGACGCGGGCTGGCGTCGGCCAATGCGGTCTTTGGGAACAAGGCGTCCGTTCTGGTGGGCGACTTCCTGTTCGCACGCTCCTTCCAGCTGATGACGGCGGACGGTTCGCTCAAGGTTATGGCGATCCTGTCCGATGCTTCGGCAACGATTGCCGAGGGCGAAGTCCTTCAGATGGTGACGCAGAACGACCTCTCCACGCCGGTTGAGCGTTATCTGGAAGTCATTCACGGCAAGACGGCGGCCCTGTTCGCAGCGGCCTGTCGCGTCGGAGCAGTCGTTGCCGATCGTCCTGAAGCGGAAGAAGTCGCACTGGACCGTTTCGGCACCAATCTGGGCATGGCGTTCCAGTTGGTGGACGATGCGCTCGACTATGCCGCTGACCAGCAGGTTCTGGGCAAGACCGTTGGCGATGACATGCGCGAGGGCAAGATCACGCTGCCGGTTCTGGCGGCCTATGAAGCCGGCTCTCCCGAAGATCGGGCGTTCTGGGAGCGTGTTATTGAAAAGGGTGAGCAGACGGAAGCCGACCTGCCGCACGCACTGGCCCTGATCGAGAAGACTGGCGCGATCGCCACGACCATCGCCCGCGCGCAGGTCTATGCCGCCGAGGCCGTCGAAGCGCTATCCATTTTCCCGGAGAGCGAACTGCGTCGCCTGATGACGGAGACGGTCCAGTACACCGTCGATCGCGCCCGCTGAGGCGCCTCAACCCCTACCCGTGATCGGGTAGGGGTTTTTAGCTTTCCGCTGTCATGAGCGGAGCGGGGGCGGTGAGCAGCTCCCACCCCCTGAAACCGAGCCTTGCGGTGGCGGCCTGAAGCCCGGGCGCAGTGTGCGGCAGTCGGGTCATGAGGAAACGTCCTTTCTGCGCTGCTACTGCTTCGTGAGGCGTCGTCTGAAGGACGGTTCCGACCTGCCGGGCGACGGCGGAAGCGGGGTCCAGCCAGCGTACATCGGATGGAGACAGGCGTTTAAAGGCGTCCATCAGGAAGGTGTAGTGGGTACAGCCCAGCCCGACCGTATCAATCTCGCCGCCATAAGACTGCCCAAACAGGCAGTCCAGTTCGTGCTGCACGTCCGCATCCGCGATAATCTCACCCAGAAAAGCACGTTCCGCCAGATCGGCCAGTCTGCGCGCGCCATGAGTAATCAGACGGCAATCCGCAGCGAACTCCTGATGCAGCCGGAGTGTGTAGGGGCGTCGTGCAGTGGCGGAGGTCGAAAGCAGGCCGATCACGCGTGTTTCTGAAACACGCCCGGCCCATCGGATGGGAGGGACGCAGCCGACCACCGGGATGCTGAGTCGTTCACGCAGGGCGGGAAGGGCGATCGTGCTGGCGGTATTGCAGGCAATGACCAGCACATCGGGCTGGAGCCTGTCGCAGGCCGCGACCAGCAGGCTGACGATGCGCGATGTCAGCAGGTCATCCGGCTGTTCGCCATAGGGGAAGAGCGCCGTATCGGCGAGGTAGTCGATATGAAGGGCGGGAAAGAAGTCGCGCAGGGCCTGCACGACGCCCATCCCCCCGATGCCGGAGTCAAAAACCAGACTCCGGCCTGCTGGCACGGATGCGCCAGTCTCCATCAGGCTTCGGCTTTGGCCTTGAGAGCCAGCGCTTCTTCCGCGCTGCTCACGCCACCATGCTTCTTGGACCAGCCGCACGGGTCTTCGAGGAAGCGGCGGACCTCGGCGCTGTCTTTTTCAGAGAAATAATTTGCTCCGGCACAGGCTTCTAGAACGTCCCACCAGGTGCACAGCGAATGGAGCGAGATGTCCATGTCCGCCAGCGTTTTGTGAGCGCCAGGGAAGACGCCGTAGAAGAAGACGACGAAGGTATGGTTCACAATCGCGCCCGCATCGCGCAGGGCATTGGCGAATCGGATCTTGGATGCGCCATCCGTCGTCAGGTCCTCGACCAGCAGGGTGCGCATGCCTTCGGGCACATCGCCTTCGATCTGCGCGTTACGGCCGAAACCCTTGGGCTTCTTGCGGACATAGGCCATCGGCGTCATCATCCGGTCCGCGATCCAGGCCGCGAACGGAATACCAGCGGTTTCGCCACCGACGACCGCATCAATGCTTTCATAGCCGATGTGACGGCCAATTTTCTCGACGGCCAGTTCCATGATCTTGGTGCGCGCGCGCGGGAAGAAAATGATCTTGCGGCAGTCAATATAGACCGGAGACTTCCAGCCTGACGTCAGGGTGTAGGGCTCTTCCGGGCGGAAGTTGATGGCCTTGATCTCAAGCAGGATACGGGCCGTGGTGAGGGCCGCGTCGCGGTCCCACTGGGTGCGGCCCGCCATCGGGCTTTCGGCGAACTGGGTCATGCTTGTCTCCGCTGACGTCGTTTTCTCGTGGTTTACCGGCCTGTCGCCGGGAAGGGTAGGGGCAATATCGCCCGCTTTTGGACTGTGTGAATTTTATCCGCTGCCTGTCAGTGTCACAGGCTGTTCCGATCTTCCTGCTTGCATGGGAGGCCGGGGAGTTCTAGGGAGAGGTATCGATATTCATTCTCATTTACGGCAGGATCAGAAGTGAGCATAGAGACCAGCCGGATCGGCCGGAAATGCGAACGCGCTGTTGTGACGGCCTATCAGGAACTGCGGGACGTCGGTCAGCCGGACATGCAGGCCTTCGCCGCCTGCACGACGCTGTACCGCATCCATCACCCCGAATCTTCCGTCAAGGAAGCCCGCCGCCTCGTGGCGGAATGGATCGACCACCACGTCGTCCGTCAGGCCAGAGGTCAGACCCCGGGCTGCGACTGCTGAATTTTGGAGAGGAGCCTCAGCTCCTCTCGCTCATTGGGATGAAACTCCGCTCCGCCGCACCGATATAAAGTTGTCGGGGGCGGCTGATGCGAACGGACGGTTCCTCGATCATTTCCTTCCACTGACTGACCCAGCCCACCGTCCGCGCGACAGCGAACAGGACGGTGAACATGCTTTTGGGAATGCCCAGAGCCTTGAGGATCAGCCCGGAATAAAAATCCACATTCGGATAAAGGCGACGGCTGACGAAATAGTCGTCCTCGGTCGCCACACGCTCCAGCTCCATCGCCAGATCCAGAAGCGGGTCGCGCTTGAGGCCCAGCTCTTCAATGACTTCATGGCAGGTCGCCTGAAGGATTTTCGCCCGCGGGTCGAAATTCTTGTAGACGCGATGGCCGAAGCCCATCAGGCGCACGCCGGAATTGCGGTTCTTGACTTCATTGAGGAATGCCGGAATGCCGTCGCGGCTTCCGATGGATTCCAGCATCCCCAGAGCCGCCTCGTTCGCGCCGCCATGTGCAGGCCCCCAGAGGGCGGCTATGCCTGCCGCAATGCAGGCGTAAGGGTTCGCGCCGGTCGAGCCGACAAGCCGCACCGTCGTCGTGGAAGCGTTCTGCTCATGGTCGGCATGCAGCAGCAGGATGCGATCCATCGCGCGCGCCAGAACCGGATTGACGCGGTAATGGTTACCGGGCCGGGCAAACAGCATGTGCAGGAAGTTCTCAGAGAAGGACATCTCCTCATCGGGATAGATGAACGGCTCGCCGATGGAGTATTTATAGGCCCAGGCTGCGATGGTCGGAACCTTGGCGATCAGACGCCGGGCGGAAAGATCCCGCGCCTCGGGCTGGGAGATGTCCAGTCCGTCATGATGGAATGCGGATAGAGCGCCGACGGTCCCGCACAGGATCGCCATGGGATGCGCGTCGCGGCGGAAGCCGTTGAAGAAGTTCCGGATCTGCTCGTTGAGCAGCCGGTGGGTGTTCATGTCTTTGCTGAAGGTCTGATACTGCGTGGCCGTTGGCAGTTCGCCATAAAGCAGCAGATAGGCGGTTTCCGTGAAGCTCGCGTTGAGGGCCAGATCTTCGATCGGATAGCCGCGATGGAGGAGGACGCCTTTGTCGCCGTCAATATAGCTGATGGCGCTGGTGCAGGTGGCGGTGCTGCCCAGTCCGGGATCGAAGGAAAACACGCCCGTTTTCTGGGACAGGGCGCGCATGTCCATGACGTCCGGACCGATCGTCGCTTCCAGCAGCGGAAACTGGCGGCTGAGGCCATCGAGGCAAAGGGTCGCGGAACGATTTTCGGACATGCAGAAGATAACCCGCCTGAAATGTAAGGATGTTGTTCTGTTTTATCTCCGAAAGGTTTTTTATGTCCAGAGAGCCCCTCTGGACGGATCTTTCAGGGAAGAAGGAGTGTGGCCGGTTGAATGGTCGACGGACGGACGTCCAGCCACTCTCCCGGAATATCGAGAATCGTCAGGCCCGCGAGCGGATACCCCCGATAAATAGCCGAGAAGTGCGTGCTCTGAAGGGCCGGGCCGAGAAGGTCGCAGGCGAACTCGCCAATGGTCGGGTTATGCCCGACGATCAGAAGCGTTCGTACCGCTTCTGATGTGGCATGTACGAGGCCGTAAAGCGTGTCCGGGGTTGCCGCATAGAGACTGTCTTCGATCGTGAATGCAGGCATCTGATCCAGTGCATCCAGCACACCCTGAGCCGTCTGTCGGGTGCGGGTGGCGGGGCTGCAAAGGATCTGTATCGGATCGGACAGATCGCGCGACGCAAGCTGTATGCCGATGCTTGCGGCCTGTTCTCGTCCTCTGGACGTCAGGGCTCGGCTACGGTCGCCACCTTCCGTCAGGACATGCGGGACAGCTTCCGCATGGCGCAGAAGCAGAAGGCGGCGCAGGGGCATCAGTTCTGGATCACCCGCTTTGGGCCATCAGCCTTCCGAAGCCCTGCGCGCGCTGGCGGCGATGGCTTCGTGATGGCGGATGACTTCGTGAATGACAAAGGCCAGAAATTTTTCGGCAAAGTCAGGATCGAGATGGGCATCGCGGGCAAGCTGGCGCAGGCGTTCGATCTGCCGTGTTTCGCGGGACGGGTCCGCAGGCGGAAGATGGGCACGGGCCTTGAGCTGTCCGACTTCCTGCGTGCAGCGGAACCGTTCCGCAAGCATATGGATCAGGGCAGCGTCGATATTGTCGATGCTGCCGCGCAGGCGTTCGAGTTCAGCCAGAGCGGGATCGGGAGTGCGGGATGTGGAAGACACAGGCTCAGGGCTCATTCAGATCAATCCATGCAAGATGGCCGCCTTTTCCGGCACCAAGATCGGTAAAGACAGCCGTGCCCCCCAGACGTCCCGTCCGGCGCCAGGGGCGTCCGTCGGTCGAGCGGCGGTCATGGCCGACATAGACCGTCATCCCTTCGGGGATGCGGTTGATCCAGGTCAGGCGGCGTTCGGGATAGCCATCCGGCTGCATGCGGCCGGTGGTTTCTCCAAAAAGGGCGCGGGACAAAGGCGCGGACATCTCGCCCAGACCCGGCACGGAAGAGTGGGACAGCATGGCAGTGTGAAAACCGCCATGCACAAACAGGGAGCGTCCGATCCGCAGCCATGTCGGCGCTTGGTCGATCGCCCTGTAAATGCGTTCGGGGAGACCTTCGTACTCAGGCAGCGAAATCTGACGCAGGGTTTCCTCAAGCGGAGGATCGCGTCTCAGACGGCGGCCTTCAAGGGCACGACCGAGTTTGCGGTCATGATTGCCGAGAATGAAAAGCCCGCGCTGCTGTTCCAGAAGATCAAGCATCAGCTCCATTACGCCCGCACTGTCAGGTCCGTGATCGACGAGGTCTCCGAGCTGGATGACGAAGCGTTCCGTCGCCGTTGCATGCCGGAAAGCGTTCAGATCACCATGCACGTCCCCTACCACGCGGATGCCGTGTTCACGGATTCGCGTCATGACGGGGTCGGGAAGGGGAGGATCAACGAAGATGGCGCGTGCTTTCTGATTTTCCTTCTATCAAAGGGCCAGAACGGTCCAAGGTCAATTTATCTGTTTGAGAAAATTGACCTCAGCCGTCCATCAACGCGGCTGCGCGCCCCAGATCGACTGACAGCACCCGGCTTACACCACGCTCCTGCATCGTGACACCATAAAGACGATCCATATGCGCCATTGTCAGCTGATGATGCGTCACCACCAGAAACCGCGTTCCGGCTTCCCTGGTCATGTCGGACAGCAAAGAGCAGAACCGCTCCACATTGGCATCATCAAGCGGCGCATCCACTTCATCGAGCACGCAGATCGGGGCCGGATTGCATCGGAAGGTCGCAAAGATCAGCGAAAGTGCGGTCAGGGCCTGTTCGCCACCCGACAGCAGGGACAGCGTGGAGAGCTTCTTGCCCGGAGGCTGCGCGAAAATTTCCAGCCCGGCTTCCAGCGGGTCATCGCTTCCGACCATACCCAGATGGGCGCGTCCGCCGCCGAACATCCGGGCGAACAAAGACTGGAAATGCCGGTCCACTTCCGAAAAGACCGCCAGAAGGCGCTCGCGTCCCTCGCGGTTGATCGTGCCGATCCCGCCGCGCAGCCTGTTGATGGCAGCCGTCAACTCCGCATGTTCGCGGGCAATGGTTTCCGCCGTCTCGCGGGCTTCCTCGAATTCGGCTTCGGCCCGCAGATTGACCGCACCAAGGTCTTCGCGCTCGCGCGTCAGGCGGGAGAGGCGCCGGCGGGTCGCGGTCTCAGCCTGTTCAGACAGGTCGGAGGGGTAGGCTGCGCCCTGTGCGCCGCCTTGTGGGGGTTCGCTGTCGGCCAGCAGGCGTTCTCGGGCGGCGACAGCCTGTTCCGCGCGCTCGGTCAGGCGTGCGATCGCCTCGCGCCCCGCGGCCAGCGCCAGATCGGCAGTGCGGCGCTGCTCATGTGCTTCAAGCCCGGCAACTCCAGCGGCCTCATCAGCGGCCCGTGCCGCATCGTAAGCGCTCTGGGCGTCCGTCAGGATCTGGTCATGACCGGCAAGTTTGCGCTCCAGTTCGGCGGGAACCGCGCTCACGGTCTGGAAGCTGTTGTGCAGTTCGTCCCGCCGGTCCCGCAGATGCGCAAAGCTGGCTTCTCCGGCCGCGATCTGGTTTGCCAGTCCTTCAAGTCTGGCACGGATCGCAGTCAGGGCGCCGGTAAGGCGAACGTCTTCGAGGGAAAGGCGCGCGCTTTCGGTGCGGGCAGTTTCCAGAAAATGCCGCGTTGCATGGAGAGGAGCCGTGGCGTCCTGAACCGCCTGTTCCAGCCGTGCGGGTTCAGGACGCTCCGCCAGTTCGGCCATCCGTTTCGCATGGTCGTCCCGCAGACGGGTGACGAGGGCCTGAAGCTCCGTCTGACGGGGTTGCAGTGCGTAGCGGCGGGCGAGGGTCGTTGCGGCAGTCTGGTCCAGCGTCTGGAGTTCGCGGGTCAGACGCTGGGCGTCTTCACGGCTCTTTCGCGCGGCTTGTGTCGCTGTATCCGCCGCAGAGCGTGCCAGATCGAAAACCTGCTGCGACGTTTCGGCGGCGGTCCTCAGGGCGAAAATGTCAGGACGGTTTTCCTGCTGTTGAAGAGAGGCACGCTGTTCTGCAAGACGGGCCTGTTCCGCTTCCAGCCGCGCTATGGCTTCATCCAGATCCCGCAGACGCGCCAGCGTGGTGTCGTGGCGCAGAAGAGCCTGATCCAGCGTCCGGGCGGCGGTATCGGCGGCATTCCGGGCGTCCTGAAGTCTCGTTCCCGCCACCCGGAGCGTTTCGCGGGCGGCTTCGGCATCCTTTGTGCTGTTTCGGGCCTGCGCCTGAAGGTTCTCGGGATCGGGATGGGCGGCCAGTTCGGCTTCTGTCTGCGTGACGCTGGTCTGTGCGGCTGTCAGCGCGCCTTCCGCGTCTTTCAGGCGTTCGCTGGCCTGTTCCCAGTGGGCGAGCGCAAGGGCCGCTTTCTGTTCCATCCGCGACGAGACGGTCCGGGCTTCGGCCAGTTGGGGTTCGAGTGTCGCGCGTTCCTGTCGCAGGGCGGTGAGAGCCACTTCCGCCCGCTCGCGGGCCTGCAAGGTTGCGGCACAACTTTCTTCCAGTGCGGGCTGTGACGCAAGATGGGACTGAAGCAGCGTGCGGGCGTCCGTCAGGCGGCGACGCTGCTCCAGCCGTGCAGCACCGGAATCCGGGGCGTCGGCCGAGCGGATAAAGCCGTCCCAGCGCCAGAGCGCCCCGCTGCGACACACCAGAACCTGCCCCGGATGGAGGGTCTTTTGCAGTTCGGGCCCCGCAGCGTCGTCATCCAGCAGGAATGCGGCGTCCAGACAGCGTTGCAGTGCTTCAGGCGTTTGAACAAGCCTCGAAAGCCGGACGCAGTTCTGCAGTTCTGCGGGCGCAAGCCGCTCCAGCGGCCGCCAGCGCCGATCGGCTGGAACATTGTCCGGAGCAAGAGAGGCATCCAGCCCCTCCGCCAGAACTGCCGCGACGGCCCGCGCCATGTCTGCGGGAATGTCCAGCACATCTTCGAGTGGGTCGGGCTGTGCGGCCACGGCACTAAGGCTCTGCTCCAGCCCTTCACATTCGCCCTGCGCGCGCAGGATCAGCGTCTCCAGTGCGGAAAGTGCCTGCCGCGTCTGCGCCTCCCGCTCACGGGCGGTCGTGAGGGTGGCGTCCGCGTCCGAAAGAGACTGTTGAAGGGTTTTCAGGCGGTCTTCAGCCTGCGTTACGGTATCGCGGACGCCCTGAACCGTCTGCTCAGGAACGAGAGCGGTTCGGGCCGTAGCCTCCGTCGTTGCCGCGAGCTGCACTTTCTGGCGCGCCTGATCGCGTGTGTGGCGGCTCTGTTCGACGGCGCGGAGCAGCGTTTTATGACGCTGCATACCTTCCTCGGCCGCCGCACGGGCTTCCAGCCAGATCGTGCCGAGGCGTTCCTGCTCCTGCCTTGCCTGTGCTTCCTGAGCGTGGGCGTCGCTCTGGGCCTGTGCCGTGACGGCGCGGGTTTTTTCAAGGTCCGCTCGGGCTGCTTCGGTCAGGAGCCCGGCCTGGGCAGCCTCACGTGTTGTGCGGTCCTGCGTGATCTGCGCCTGTGTTGTCTGAAGGCGTCTGTCCAGATCGGCTTCCGTGGCTTCCAGCGCCTGAAGGCGATTTTTACCATCTGTCAGCGCCTGTCCGTCCAGTTCCGCTTTCAGGCGCGCGTCCTGCAAGGCCGTTATGCAGTCCTGTTCCCTGCGGCTGTCGGCTTCGGACTGTTCCTGCATCGACGCGACATTCCGGCGCAGCGCAGTCAGCGTTGCATCATCAGGTGTGGCCGCGTCCAGCGCTGTAATTTCAGCCTGAATGGCATCGAGCGCGCTGGCTTCCGCATCGAGCCGCAGCGTCAGGGCATCGAGCCCTTCCATCATCGCATCCCTGCGGATGGCTTCGGCATCCCGCAGACGGGTTGCGTCTTCCAGCGTGAGCGCCTGCTCCTTTTCGAGCGCATCAAGGCGTTCGCATTCGGAGCTACAGGCTAAGCGGAGCTGAGGCAGGGCAGCCATCTCGGATTCAAGGTCCGTACATTCCCCGACTGCGATGCCTCGCGCAGTCTGGTCCGCCGTTAGACTGGCATCGCTTCGGGCCAGATCTCCTTCCGCCTGTTCGAGGCGCAGGCGTGTTTCGGCTTCAGTCTGCCGGGCGCGGTCGAGATCCTGTCTCAGGGTCTCGGACTGGACTTTCAGGCGTTCAAGCGTACTGCGCAGACGGTCCGTTTCCTCGCGCGCCTGCGGGGCGGCCTTGCGGGCTTCGAACTCGGCGATGGCCGCGGTTTCGGCGGCAAGTTCGGCTTTCTTCAGATCCTCGCGCGCCTTGGCCAGATCGTCCCGGCTGCGCTGTACGGCCAGATTGGCGCGGGCATGAAGCAGGGCGTGAAGCGCGGTTTCCGTCTCGCGGATTTTTTCGGAAAGCTCACGGTATTTCCGGGCCTGAACCGTCTGGCCTTCGAGGCTCGCAAGCCGCTCCTCAAGTTGAAGACGCAGGTCTTCGGCACGGGAGAGGTTGGTTTCGGTCTGGCGGAGCTTGAGTTCGGCGTCGTGGCGTCTGGCGTGCAGACCTGTGATGCCCGCAGCTTCTTCAAGCAGCAGGCGCCGTTCCTCGGGCTTGGCGGCGATGAGCTGGCCGACGCGGTTCTGGCTGATGATCGCGGAGCTTCGTGCGCCGGAAGCCAGATCGGCAAACAGGGTCTGAACGTCACGCGCGCGCATGACGCGACCGTTGATGCGATATTCGCTGCCCGATCCGCGTTCGGCGCGGCGGCTGATTTCCAGCTCTTCCGCGTCCTGAAACGGCGAGGGCGCCAGACCTGCCGCATTGCTGAGATGCAGCGTGACCTGTGCGATATTGCGGGCCGAGCGTGCGCCCGTACCAGCAAAGATCAGATCATCAAGCTCTCCGCCCCGCAGGGCGCGGGCGGAGGTTTCGCCCATCGCCCATCGCAGGCCTTCGACGACATTGGACTTGCCGCAGCCGTTTGGCCCGATGATCCCCGTCAGACCCGGGAGGATATCGAGACGCACCTCATCGGCGAAACTCTTGAAACCGCCGATGCTCAGGCGGTCGATCGTCGTGGTACGGCTCGACATCAGGGTATGGAAATACTGGTCCTAAGGTTGGCGGATCAGGACGCCTTGGCGACGAGATCGGCGAATTTTTCGTAAGTTTCAGGGTCCTGGTCGTAATGCGTATTGTTGAAGCGGAAATACGGCGTACCCTGGATGTTGTATGTGTCCGCGTCCTTCTTGACCTGATCGAACAGCGCCTCGGCGAAGGCATTGTCCTTGCTGATGGCGTCGAACTGGGCTGCGGAGACACCGGCGAGAGCAGACATCTGCTGAAGGCGCTGCATCGGGTCGCCGCCTGCGGCGAAAGCCCACTGCATCTGGCTGGAGAACAGGGCCTCGATAAAGGGAACGTAACGTTCTTCGGGCAGGGAGCGGGCCACCATGGCCGCCGTCAGGCCAACACGATCACCGCAGAAATCATGGAACTGATAGCGGATCTTTCCCGTGTCGATCAGCTTTTCCTTGATTTTGGGGAATTCTTCCGTCGCGAAATGCGCACAATGCGTGCAGGTGAGCGAGAACCATTCCTGCACCAGAACCTTGGCGTTCGGGTTGCCAAGAATACGCGGGCTCAGTCGGGCGTCGCTCGAAGTTGCATCGGCGGCACGGGCCGTACCGACGGCGGTTCCCGCAACGGCGAGGGCCGGGGCGGCAGAGACGAAAAAGCGGCGGGAAAGGGAAAGACGGGTCATTCAGGAGGCCTTTGCGACTGCTTTGGCGAAATCATCATAGCTCCCGACCACGGTGGGCGCGGGAACATCATTGATGCGGAAATATGGCGTGCCCGGGATCTGGAGGAAAGCGCCGTCGTGATCCTGTTTGTTGATAATGGCTTCACGCAGGGCATTATCGGCGTTGATCCGGTCGAACGCTGCTGCGTTCACCCCGAACAGGGCCGCGCGTTTCTTCAGTTCGGCAACCGGGTCAATGTTCTGTGCGAAAGCCCATTCGTCCTGATGGTCGAGCAGATCCGTCACAAAGGCTGCGTATTGGTCCGCCGGCAGGGAGCGGGCCACCATGGCGGCCAGCAATGCAACCTGATCAATCGGGAAATCATGGAACCGATAGCGGATCTTTCCCGTGTCGATGAGGTTCTTGCGAACCTGCGGAAAAATCTCCCGCGAGAAATGGGCGCAGTGCGAACAGGTCAGGGAGAACCATTCGTCCACGATGACCTTCGCATCCGGCGAGCCGATGAAGCGCGGCCCCATGCGCGGATCGTTGGCCGGTACGTCGTCCGCGTGGGCGAAGGGCGCGGCCGCAGTGGCTACGAGAGCCATTCCGGATGCGAGAAGGGTACGGCGGCCGAGAAGCTGGGCGGCAGGCATGAACGGGGCTCCGCTGGAAACGATGGTGATACTCGAACGACGAACGGGGGGCTCCGTCAAGAGCCCCGATCGTCTTCCTGTGTCTTGAGAGCGGGAAGAGGCTTGTTTTCCCAGCCTTCCGGAACCCTCATGCGCAGGGCGCGGATATGCCGGGCGTCGGCGTCCAGAACGCGGAATTCGAGGCCGCTTTCATGGGTCAGAACCTCATCCCGGGCAGGGACATGTTCGGCCAGACGGAACACCAGCCCCCCCACCGTCTCGATTTCGGCCTCCCGTTCCGCCTCCGTCAGGACGGCGCCAAGCCGTTCCTCAAGCTGCCGGACCGGAAGACGGGCGTCGATATCGAAAGAACCGTCCGGACGCTCCACCCACATGGTCGTCACCGGATCGTCATGCTCGTCCGAAATATCGCCGACGATGGTTTCGATCAGATCTTCGATCGTCACGAGCCCGTCGATGCTGCCATATTCGTCAATGACGAGGGCCATGTGCATCTGGCGCTGACGCATCTGGAGCAGCAGGTCCAGCACGGGGATCGTTGGTGCGATCATCAGGGGCTGGCGCAGAAGCGGACGGATGTCGAAGGCTTCCGGCTCGCCGACATAGGCGATCAGATCCTTCACATGGATCATGCCCGCGATATCGTCGAGCTGGTCGCGATAGACCGGAAGGCGGGAGTGGTTTTCCCGACGCATCAGGTCCAGCGCTTCGCCGAACGGGAGAGCCTCGGGCATGGCAATAATGTCTGCGCGTGGGATCATGACGTCATCAGCCGTGATGTCGCGCAGGCGCAGCACGTTCATGATGAGGGCGCGTTCCTGCCGGTCGAGTTCCGGCTCGTCGCTGGAATCCTCGGCCGGCTGGCTGGCTTCGTGAACAAGGGTCGCGATGGATTCGCGCAGGCCCTGATCGCGGTTGCGACGGTTGAAAAGTCCGAAAAGTCCGCGCGATGAGCGGCTTTTGCCCGACTCTTCCGATGAGCGGTCGTTTGTATCGTCACTCATATCCGGACACTCCCCGCCATCTGCCCGTTGCCCTGCTGCCATGGATCGCCAAAGCCGAGGGAGCGCAGCGTCCGGGTCTCGATCCCTTCCATTTCCCGGGCTTCACCGGGGTGGTGATGATCATAACCGGCAAGATGCAGCGCGCCATGCACAACAAGATGCGACAGATGCGCCTTCAGTGAGCGTCGTGCGGCGTCTGCTTCCCGGCGGACAGTCTCATAGCCCAGCACGATATCTCCGCCATGCTCCGGCGAAAGTGGCTCGAACGTCAGGACGTTCGTGGGCTTGTTCTTGTCCCGGAAGCGCGCATTGAGGCGCTTGACGACCCTGTCCGTTGCCAGAAGGATCGAAGGGGCCGGAGACTGTGTGAAATCGGGGCCACCCTGGCGGGCGACCGCGACGAGAGCGCGCCGGATTGCGCGCTCCGTTCCCGGCACCGAGGCGCGCCAGCGCGCGTCCTCGATGATGATGTCAGTGCCGGCGTGTCGACTTGGAGGTTCCATTGTTTTCCCGGCGCAGCCTGTTCCGGAAGACGTCCCGGGGGGCTGGCGCTTTCTGTTCATAAGCATCGACGATACGGGCAACCAGCGGATGGCGCACCACATCTTCGGAAGAAAAACGCGTTATGCCGATTCCCTTGATGCCTTCGAGGGTCTCGACCGCTTCGCGCAGACCGGATGATACACCATTTGGCAGGTCGATCTGACTTAGATCGCCCGTAATGGCCATGCGTGTGCCTTCGCCCATGCGGGTGAGGAACATCTTCATCTGGGCTGCGGTCGTATTCTGGGCTTCGTCCAGAATGACGTAGGAATGAGCGAGCGTGCGTCCGCGCATGAAAGCGAGTGGCGCCACTTCGATCTCACCCGTCCCCATGCGGCGCACCACCTGATCGCCCGGCATCATGTCATGCAGGGCGTCGTAAAGCGGGCGCAGATAAGGGTCGATTTTTTCGCGCATGTCGCCAGGCAGGAAGCCGAGGCGCTCTCCAGCCTCCACGGCCGGGCGGGACAGTACGATCCGGTCCACCTGTCCGGCGAGCAGCATGCCGACGGCCTGCGCCACTGCGAGATAGGTCTTACCAGTGCCCGCCGGGCCAATGCCAAACACCATGTCGGTATTGGCCAGCATTTCCATATAGGCAGCCTGACCGTGCGAACGCGGCGCGATGACGCCGCGCTTGGTCCGGATGGCGGGCAGATCCCCGAACGGAGTGGCGGGCAGCGTCTGCGGTTTGCCATAACCCTTTTCCGGACGGCGCTGGCCATTGCCGCGCGGAGGAGGCTCCTGCGCAGCAGCCGGACGGGCCTGTCGTGTATCGACCGGACGCTCCGGACGGCTGGGGAGGGCGGTCAGGCGAATGACGCCATCGACCTGCGAGGCATCAATCGTGCCGCCCTGTTCGAGCTGGTTGTACAGGGCGATGATGGCCGCCTGTGCGCGCCCGACCGAGTCCGTTTCGCCAGAGATGGCAATCTTGTTGCCGCGACAGGACAGCTTGACGTTGAACCCTTCCTCCAGCCGGACAAGATGCCGGTCATGGTCTCCCAGCAGGCGCTGGAGCAGGATGTTGTCGTTAAAACGCAGGGCAACGGTGCGGTTGCCTTCGGAGCCACTGCTGGTGGCGACGGGACGGGTCGGGTGCGTTGTCAGCAAGCGGAGGCTGTCTCCCGGATCAGGGTACCGCCCAGGGAATTGGTGCGGCGTGTGGTGATGGCGACCTTGACGGTGGAGCCGATCAGATGGTCGGGGCCGTCGAAGTGAACGGGTTGCAGATAAGGCGAACGCCCGGCGATCTGCCCGGGCTTGCGGCCCCGGTTCGTCACCAGGATTTCCTGCACCGTCCCGACCATGTTGGCATTGAAAGCGTCCTGCTGTTCGCGCAGAAGCGCCTGCAACTCGGCCAGACGGCGATCCTTTACGTCCTCGGGCACCTGCATCGGCTGACCGGCGGCGGGTGTGCCTGGACGGGGGGAATATTTGAAGCTGTAAGCCATGGCGAAACCGATATCGCGCACGAGCTGCATGGTCGCTTCGAAATCTTCCTCCGTCTCGCCGGGATGACCGACGATGAAATCGGAAGACAGGGCCAGATCCGACCGGGCCTCACGCAGCTTTCGAACGCTCTCGCGGTATTCGTCCGCCGTGTGGCCACGGTTCATGGCCTTGAGGATCCGGTCCGAGCCGCTCTGTACCGGCAGATGCAGGAACGGCATGAGCGCCGGATTGTCCCGGTGTGCGTCGATCAGGCTCTGATCCACGTCGCGGGGGTGGGACGTCATGTAGCGGACGCGGCCCAGACCCGGGATCTGCGCGAGCTGTTCGACCAGCCCCGCCAGCGTGGCACTTCCGCCTTCACCGTCATCACCGTGATAGGCATTGACGTTCTGCCCGAGCAGCGTGATCTCGCGGACGCCGCTTTCAGCCATCCGGCGTGCCTCGGCGAGAACTGAAGCAACCGGGCGGCTCGTCTCCGCGCCGCGCGTATAGGGCACGACGCAGAACGAACAGAACTTGTCGCAGCCTTCCTGAATGGTGAGGAACGCCGTGAGGTTACCCTGTGTCTGTGGGGCGGCATCCGTGGGCAGGAAATCGAATTTCTGCTCGACCGGAAAGTCCGTCTCGATCAAGGCGCCACCAGCACGGGCGGCGCGGGCCACCATTTCGGGCAGCTTGTGATAGGTCTGCGGACCGAGCACCAGATCCACGTAAGGCGCGCGAGAGAGGATGACCTCTCCCTCGGCTTGCGCCACGCACCCGGCAACAGCGATGATGGTGCGATCCTGACCGTTTCCGATGCGCTCGTCGCGGATCTTGCGAAGGCGTCCGAGTTCGGAAAAAACCTTCTCCGTCGCCCGCTCGCGGATGTGACAGGTGTTGAGAATGACCATGTCCGCGTCTTCGGGGCGCTCGACCGGTCCATAGCCCAGCGGGCGCAGGACATCGGCCATGCGCGCGCTGTCATACACGTTCATCTGGCAGCCCCATGTGATGACATGAAGGCCGCGCGGTGCCTGCACGGTGGGCATGGGGTCGGAAGAAGCGGGCATGGCTGGGAAATTCGGGGTGGTGGTCAAAGTTTCGGTCCGGGAATGGCAGATTCAGGCACACACATCGGGGCAGGCATCCTCGGGGTCAAGCCTGTTCCGGGAAACGGCATGCCGAACGCAAGGGGCCGACGGATGATCAGACGGTCCTGAATGGGTAATACCACCTCCGGACACGAAGGCCGGGTTGCCGCCGTGTCATGATCCGAAAGTGACGTGGGAGCGGGCTTCAAGTCAAGACAAACCTGATGTCAGTCCCCGCTATGGAGCGCATTTCAGGCTTTCACAGCTTTCGGGCGACCGCGGCGGAGGTCTGCCGCACCGCTGTTGACGGCTTCGAAGGTCGCGCGCGAGAGGTCTTTGCGGGACAGGAAGCCATCCGGTGTGATGGGCTCGTGCAACATAAGGGACGCCCCCATGGAGCGCCACTGCCCGAAGGACCACAGATGCGGCGCAAGATCCATGTCGCCGTACCAGGAGAACACATTCCGCCGCCCCCGGCCGACAGGCAGCCCTTCAAGGCTGTCATAAACCACGGAAACGGGCTGGATCAGCACGGGGGGGGCCTTGGGCAGGCCCACCTTCTCCAGACGTCCGGGCTTGGCGACCGCGAAGAACGAGGACAGGAACGGCAGAACGCGTGAGCCGTCCGACGACGTGCCTTCGGGGAAGAGCACGATATCGTCGCCGTCCCACAGATGCGCGGCCATTTCCTGAAGTTCGCGGCTGGTATCCTGACGGTTGCGGCTGACGAAAATGGTGCGGCCCAGACGTGACGCCGTACCGATGAGTGGCCATTTGCCGACTTCGCCCTTGGCCACGAACACGACGGGAAGTTCGCTGCCAATGATGGCGATGTCCAGCCAGGAACAGTGATTGGCGACGAACACGACCGGGCGTTTGCCGTTACGGACGTCCCTTGCGGTCCGCACGCCACCCGCGCTGCGGCCGATGACTTTTGTCTTGATGCCCAGAATCCGGCACACGCCTCTCCAGTAAATGCGCGGCATCATGATTTTCAGCCGTCCGGGCAACCGCACCAGAAGAGCCTGCAGACTGCACGCCCAGAACGTCCAGATCAGGACGAGGGACAGGCGCAGCGCACAGCGCAGACGGCTGTAGAGCGATGTGGACGTTGTTGGCTGCAAAGCCGGAAAGGCGGCATTTCCATCCACGACGGGACGGTTGTGACCGCGTCGGCCGTTCGGGGTCTGGGCATCACGATTGGACATGGGTGCTGAGTGATACGGTTTTCGAAGGGACGACACAATCTTGTTTGTCTCCGCGGCCTTCATTTGTGTTAGTCGGTACGGAGCGTTTTTCCGGCGTGTCCCAGCGGGAGAGGGCTTGACAGGGAGCGCCGTGCAAGGTTCCTCGGACATAGCAGCCCTGTCGTTCGGTCTGCCCGCCCGTATCCGGCTTTCACAAGGCCGGAAATGCTCTCAAGACAGATTTTTCAGGACGCACGGTGAAGTCAGGCCGCCGCTCAGTTTCTTATTCTGTGTCAGTCGCTTCGATGTCCTGCATGCTGGGTGTCGTAACGGTGTTCTGCGCGCCGGTGCCCCTGCATGCGAAGGCATCCAAAGCACCTGCGACCGCTCAGCCGGTTTCGGATGGCACCTCCGATCCCGCCATTCCCTATACCGTAACTCTGACACCGACGAAGCATCCGGAGCTGGATGCCGCGATCAGCGCATCGTCCCAGCTTCAGTCGCTCCAGACGTCCCACTCCGTCGGAGCCTATGCGCTCGCCGGGCGCATCCGCAGCGATTATGACCGTGTGAATATCGCGCTGGAATCGCAGGGATATTATGCAGGCTCCGTGCAGATCAGCGTCAAGGTCGGGACGCGGCTCGTGGACGGTAAGGATCCCTCCCTGCCGGATGTTCTCAAGGCGCTGGAGAAAAACCAGAAAGTCGCCATCACGATTTCCACCACGCTCGGGCCGCGCTTCAGTCTGGGAAGCATCGCGCTGCTTGCACCGCCCGAAAAGGTTGACGCAGCAGCTCCGGTCGTAAAGACCCCTGCTGCAAAGACCCCCACCGCGAAGGCTCCCGCGTCCAAAGACACTCAGATGCCAACGCCTGCGGCGACTGCCCCGGTAACGTTCGCACAGGCCGTCGAGCAGTCCCGGCCCGTCAGTCTCACGCCGGATGAGCGCAAGGCGTTCAACCTCTCTGCTGGGCAGCCTGCGGTGGCGGAAACCGTGCTGGCCGCACAGAACACGCTGCTCAACCAGCTTCAGGAAGACGGCTACGCGACCGCAAGCGTCTCGACGCCCCTGGCCTATCTGGAACCTCAGGCACAGAAACTCGACATCGTGTTCCGCGTCCAGCGCGGGCCGCGGGTCGTGATCGGTCCGATCGGGATGACGGGGCTGGTTCACACCAACCAGAGCTTCCTGCGCAACCGGCTGGAACTCAAGGAAGGCGAGCTGTATCGTCCGTCACGGATCGAGGCCGCGCGTCAGGATCTGGTGAGTACGGGGGTGTTCGCGTCCGTGCAGGTTCGCAATGCCCCGCCCATCATTACCCTGCCGCCCGGCCGCACCCTGATGCCGGGTATTCTTCAGGCCATGCCCATCGAATTCAGCTTCAAGGAGGCCAAGCGGCGGACGCTGTCGGCCGAAGTCGGATATTCGACCGATCTCGGCGGCCGTTTGGGCGCAAGCTGGACGCATCACAATCTGTTCGGTGATGCCGAACAGCTGAAACTGACGGCTCTGGTCACGGGGCTTGGCGGCTCCGCACAACAGGGGCTGGGCTATGATGTCTATGCGGATTTCATGAAGCCGGATTTCCTGTCGAAGGGACAGAACCTGAGCGTGCGCCTCGAAGGGGTGCGTCAGCTTCTCTATTCGTACCACCAGACCGCCATCATCGCGCGGGCCGGGTTGAACCGGCATGTGGGGAAATACTGGAACCTCTCGGGCAGCCTGATGGGCGAGCAGGAACAGATCAAACAGTTCGGCGACACACGCAGTTATTTCATTGTCGCAGCGCCTTTGAACGCGACATTCGATAATACGCGCCTGTCCAATCCGATCGACCCGGCCACGCACGGCGTGCGGGCGTCGCTGTCCATCACCCCCTCGGAATCGCTGGAAAGCGGATCGACGTTCTTCACGCTTCTCTCCGCACAGGCTTCGACCTATTTCGATCTGCACCATCTCGGGATTTCCAGACCCGGTCGCAGCGTGATTGCGGTCAGAGGCATCGTCGGCTCCGTGCAGGGCGCGTCGACCTATCAGATCCCGCCCGATCAGCGGCTCTATGCCGGTGGCCCGGCAACGGTGCGCGGCTTCCGCTATCAGGGCGTGGGGCCGCAATACGGCCGCACAAAATATGCGATCGGCGGGACGTCCATGGATGCGGGGAGTGTCGAATTCCGTCAGCGTCTACCAATGAATCTGGGTTTTGCCGGCTTTGTGGATGCCGGGCAGGTCGGGACGGGATCACGGCCGGGGCAGGGAACGCTCCGGGTCGGATATGGTGGGGGCGTACGATATTTCACGCCGATCGGTCCGATCCGCGTGGACGTGGCGCTCCCGATGAACCGGCCGCCGCAGGGCGATAAATGGGAACTGTATTTCGGCCTCGGGGAGACGTTCTGATGCGGGTTCGCAAAGTTCTTCTCCGTGTCGCGGCCGGTCTGGTCATCGTCCCTGCGGGGCTGGTGGCCGTGGCGGTCACGGGGGTTCTGATCGGGATCAACCTGTCGGCCGGCCAGCGGCTGATCGAGCGGAAGATTGGCCCGCTGACAGGGGGCATGGTCGAGATTTCGGGGCTTTCGGGCTTTTTGCCGCAACATCTCGCGGTAACGAAACTCCTCATCAAGGATGAGAAAGGCCCCTGGATCGAACTGGACAACGCGGACCTGCGCTGGTCGCCGCTGTCGCTGCTGCATCTGGACGCGAAAATTACCAGTCTGAGCGCATCACGTGTGGCCGTTCTGCGCAAGATGGTGTCGTCTCCGGACACCACACCCGCGCAGCCGACACCCGCCAGTACCGCGCCCTCAAAGCTGCATCTGCGGGTCGATCTGGCATCGCTGCATGTCGGGCGGCTGGAAGTCAGCCCGGATTATACTGTCACCCCGACCGTCTTCTTGGCGGACGGACACGCCCATATCCACAGCATCGCGCCGTTTCTGGACGGTGTGACGATGCGCACGCTACCGGTCATGGACATCGCACTGGCCCTGAAGCGACTGGATCAGCCGGCAAATCTGGCCATCAATGTCCAGACGCCCAAGGATCGTATCGCGTTAGGCGTGCGATATCAGGAAGGTGAAAACGGCTTCGCCACCACCCTGGGCCAGATGCCGCAGCTTGATCCGCTAGATCTGCATCTGAATCTCAACGGACCGCGCACGGCGGCGGTGCTGGATTTCGGTCTGGGTGCGGGGCCAGTGAAGGCCGTCGCCAGCGGAACGATGAACCTGCTGAGCATGACCGCGGACCTGCATGTGAAGGCGTATGCGCCGTCCATGACACTGCGTCCGGGCATTGTGTGGAACAGCATCGCGCTGGACACGGATCTGCATGGTCCGCTCATGGCGCCGAACGGTCAGGGGGTGCTGGATATCGACGCCCTGACCGCAGCAGGGGCCGGGATCGGGCATCTGCATGCCCGGTTTGACGGTGTGGAAGGCACACGGCCTGAGGACACGACCGCCCATCTGGCGGCTGTGCTGGATGGGCTGCGCATTCCGGGTTCACAGCCCACGCTTCTGGCGTCCGCGCCGCTGACGCTGGACGTTCTGGCACATCCGCTCGCGGCCTCCGTCCCGGTTGTAGCGAAGCTGGATCATCCGCTTCTGCACGCGAGCGCAACGGCGGATCTGAAGCCGGCTGCGAAAGGCCAGCTGGATCTTGCTTTGCCGGATCTGCACCCGCTGGCGGCGATGGGCAGTACGGATCTGAGTGGTACAGCCGGGCTGCATGCCGATTTTGCCATGCCGGTGACAAGACAGGATGACCTGACGCTGAAAAGCACGGGAACGCTTGCGATCACGGGCGGGCAGCCACAGGCCCTGAATCTGGTCGGAAAAAATGGCACATTCTCGCTCGATCTGGCGAAATCTCCGGCCAATATCCTGACGCTGAAAAGCTTCGCGCTGGATGGGGCGGCGCTGCATCTGCTGGTGTCGTCCGTGATCGACATGGCGCATGGCAACCGGATGCAGACGAAGGCTTCTGTTCAGCTTCCGGACCTTGCAAAGGCCAGCCCGGCCATCCTTGGCAACACGACGCTGACGGCCACGGCCGATGGTCCAACCGACGATCTGGCGGTCAAGGCCGATCTGAGCGGGGAATTCGGCACGAAAGACGTGGTGAAAGGCCCAGTGGCGCTTCATGCCGATGTCCAGCATCTGCCGTCTCATCCGGCAGGCGTGCTGACGGCCAAGGGGACGCTCGATCATGCGCCGCTGGTGCTTGATACCGCGTTTCAGCAGGATGACGCGGGTGTGTATCATCTGGATCTCAACACGCTGGACTGGAACAGCCTGAGTGGGAAAGGGAAGCTGCGCCTCCCCAAAGGGGCGAAAGTGCCGCTCGGCGATCTAGACGTCTCGATCCGCAATCTGGGCGATTTCCGCCGCCTGATCGGGCAGGCGATTTCCGGCCATCTGACGCTGGGACTGCACACGACGGAGACCGAGGGCGCGCCGCCTGTCGTGAAGCTCGGACTGGACGGAATGCTGGGGATGGCGCAGGCCGCCGTCCAGTCTCTCAAGGTCAGTGGAAGCATCGCGAACCCGATTGATGCGCCCGAACCCTCGCTGGTGCTGGATCTCGCCGGGCTGCGCTATCAGGCCATGACGGGCAGGGCACATGCCACAATCAAGGGGCCCCAGACCGCGATGGCCGTCGCGCTGAACGCGGCCTTCCAGAACGTGATGGATGCCCCGGCCAATATCGACACCGCACTTGTCCTGAACGTCCCCGAAAAGACGGTGCGCCTCGGGCGACTGGCGGCTCTGGTCAAGGGAGAGAGCCTGCGTCTGAGCCGCCCTGCGGTGGTGTCGTTTGGCGATACGATGGGTGTGGATCATCTGGTGGCGACCCTCGCACCTCAGGGTGTAGCGCCCGCAACGGTCGATATTGCGGGCACGTTCAAGCCCGCACTCGCACTCACGGCGCGTCTGGATCACCTCACACCCGCCATCGCAAAACCTTTCGCGCCGGATCTGTCAGCCACCGGTACGATCTCGCTTGCGGCGAAACTGGGCGGCACGCTGGATGCTCCGACCGGAACGGTCTCGCTGAACGGGCGTGATCTGCGGATGAAGACCGGTCCGGCGGCATCCCTTCCAGCGGCGCAGATTCTGGCGAATCTCGGCCTTGCGGGACATTCCGCGAAGGTGGATGCAACGTTTGGTGCAGGCCCGTCCGTCGCGCTGGCCGTCCACGGAACGGCGCCGCTTTCCAAAACGGGTGCGATCGCCCTAGCCACCACGGGTCATGTTGATCTGTCGGTTGCAAATGCTGTTCTGGGCGCGAACGGCATGGCTGTGGCCGGGAAAATCGGCATCAACCTCAACGTCGCAGGAACAGCCGCGCAGCCGCGGGCATCAGGCCAGATCGGGCTGGAGAACGCCTCTTTCGACAACTATGCGCAGGGCGTGCATCTCAGCCGGATCAACGGGGCACTCGTTGCCTCGGGGGATACGATCAACGTCAACCACATCATCGCCCATGCAGGGCCTGGCACGATCACGCTCGACGGCACTGTCGGAGCCTTCCGGCCCGACCTTCCCGTTGATCTGCACATCACATCCGACAAGGCCCGTCCTGTATCCAGCGAACTGCTGACTGCCACGATCAATACCGATCTGCATATCCACGGTCAGGCCACGACACGGCTGGATGTGGACGGGAAAGTCAATATTCCCAACGCGACAGTCAATATTCCGAATTCCATGCCCGCCTCGGTGCCCCAGCTCGACGTAATCCGTCCGGGGCAGAAGCCGGCTTCCGGGACGGGATCGAGCCTGGTCATCGGACTGGGCGTGGACGTGATCTCGCCCGGCGAGTTTTTCGTGCGCGGTCACGGTGTGTTCGCCGAAATGCAGGGAAGGTTGCGGGTGCGCGGCACGAGTGCGGAGCCTCTGATCAGCGGAGGCTTCGATCTCAAGCGCGGCAATTTCAATCTGGGCGGGATCAACCTCAACTTCACGAACGGGCGGGTGGCGTTCAACGGCTCGGGCGTAAACCACAAGCTCGATCCGACGCTGGATTTCCGGGCGGACCGCAATGCCAGCGGCACGCTCGCAAGCCTTCTGGTGACGGGTTATGCCAGTGCGCCGAAGCTCGATTTCGTCTCCTCACCCAGCCTGCCGCGCGATCAGGTCCTGTCTATCCTGCTGTTCGGAACAGACACGCATTCGCTGTCCACGACGCAGCTTGCGGAGCTGGGCGCAGCGGTGGTGCAGCTTGCGGGTGGCTCCGCATTTGATCCGCTGAGCAAGGTTCAGAATCTGCTGGGACTGGATCGTCTGGCGGTCGGCGGGGGCAGTGGTGTCGACAATGGGGGCACCAGTGTCGAGGCGGGAAAATACGTCATGAAGGGCGTCTATGTTGGTGCCAAACAGGCGACATCCGGCTCGGGCACGCAGGCTCAGGTACAGATCGACCTGACGAAACGGCTGAAATTCAATACGACGGTCGGAACCGGGGGGCAGGTCACGGGCTTTACGACGCCGGAAAACGATCCGGGGTCGAGCATCGGCCTGTCCTACGGCTACAGTTACTGAGGTCCGGGTCTCCGGGCAGCGACGGCGTCTTCGAGAAGCCGCTTGACCCGTTGCACGACGTCCGACCAGTCCTGAAACCGGGTCTGGCGGACGATCCGCATCTGTGGATACCAGGGGGTGTCATCCCGTCCGTGCAGCCAGCGCCAGCAGTTGTTGATGCGGTCCATCATGATGACGGGCTTGCCCAGCCCTCCGGCCAGATGAACGGCTGACGTATCGACCGAGACGATGATGTCGAGGTTCACCATTAGGGCCGCCGTGTCGTCCATCGTATGACAATCTGGCATAACGTTCACCAGCGGGGCCGGAAAATCCGGGATCTGTTCGGCCGGTGTATCTTTCTGAAGGGAATAGAAGCTCGCACCTTCGATCCCTGCCAGAGGTGCAAGCTCCGAGAGCGGCATGGAGCGCTGACGATCCACCATAAGAGCCGCCGTATCTTCGGGGCGTGCGGCACCGGCCCAGACCAGCCCGACCCTCAGCTTGTGATCGTCCTGAAACCGCTGGCGCCATGCTTCGGCCTTCCGGCGATCGGCGCTGAGATAGGGGACGGGCGCTCCCATTGCGTCCGGCGTTCCCGAAAAGGCGCGGGGCAGGCTGATGAACGGGCAGTGATAGTCATAGTCGGGCGTCTCACCACCGAACTGCACTTCCGAAACCCCGGCCACGCGTTCGCAGATCGCAGCCAGCGTTTCCGTGCCCCAGATATGAATGATGGCGCCCGTGCGGGCGAGGGGCGGGATGTAGCGCAGATACATAAGCGTATCGCCCAGACCTTCCTCCTGCGTGATGAGAACGCGCTTGCCCCTCAGGTCCAGTGATGGAGAAATGTTAGGCAGGAGGCGATCCAGCGGCATGCTGGTATGGCCGGGCAGTCCGAAACGCCATTCATGCTCGACCCAGCCCTGCGCCATGCGGCCGCTCTTGAGCATGGTGATGGAATGGTTCAGACGCAGGCGGGCGTTCTGGGGCGCCATCGGGACAGCCTGTCGGTACAGATTGGCGGCTTCCTCCATCCGGCCCATGCTGCTGAGGATACAGGCCATGTTGCAGAGCGGCTCCCAGTCCTGCGGATCCGCGTCTCGCAGACCGGCCATGACCGAAAGCGCGCCTTCGAAGCGACCCGTTTCCGTCAGGAGCAAGGCGAGCAGATTAAGGGTATTGGGCTCTTCGGGGCAGCGTTGCAGGCTCAGGCGCAGAAGAAGTTCGGCCTCATCAAACCGCGCAAGCTGGATCAGCACCGCCGCCCCGGCGTTCATCAGGCGGAAATCGTCGGGTTTGCGTTTGCGACAGATCTTCAGGAGCGGGAGAAGATCGTCCCGCCGCCGTATGGAGACGGCCTCGTTCAGCAGTAGGGAGATGGCATGAGGCCCTGCATTTGTGCTGGCCCGCTCAAGCTCAACCGCGCAGTCCTGATAGCGGCGAAGATGAAAATATGCCCGCGCCCGAACATAATGCAGGGCCGGAATTTCGGGCGTTCCATCAGGGGTAGGGCGCGCTATGGCAAGTGCTTCTTCCGGGGCGCCACGCATCATGGCGTCCTGTGCCCGTTTCAGGCGGTCCGGCGGGTCAGACTGGATGTCCTCGATCTTCGGGGATGACTTTTCGAGGACGGGTCTGTCCAGACTGTCGGACATGTGGATCTCCTAGTCCGAGGCCGCTGATGTCATGTCCTCAAGAGCCTCCAGAATACTGGCTAGCGTATAAGGCTTTGAGATGAAACGGTCCCGGGCCGGGTCACCGGAGGTTTCGCCCCGGCGCAGATCTCCATGGCCGCTGATATAAATGACCGGGAGGGCCGGCCAGCGTTGGCGGGCCGGATGGACAAGGGTCATGCCGTCCCCGTCCGGAAGGGTCATGTCAGCCACAAGGGCATCGAGCTTCGGCTCCGCGTCGATGATGGCGCGCGCCTCGGCACAATGATCCGCTTCCCTGACTGTCAGGCCGTTGTCCAGCAGGAATTCCGCCAGACAGGTCCGGATGAGGAAATCGTCTTCGATCAGCAGGACGGTCAGGGAAGAAGGCATCTGGATTACGAGGACCAGTTCTTTTCAAAGTCGCCGTAGAGGGTCAGGCCACCGTCAACATACAGGGTCTGGCCCGTGATGTAGGTGCTGTCCTCGGCGGCAAGGAAGGTGATGGCATCCGCGATTTCGCGGCTTTCACCGGGACGCTTCATCGGGATATGGCTTGAAACGGCCTTGTACTGTTTCGGATCGTTGATCCACGACATGTTGATCGGCGTTACGATGGCGCCTGGTGCCACAGCATTCACCCGGATACCACGACCGGCATATTCCAGCGCCAGCGTCCGGACGATGTTGCCAACAGCACCTTTGGAGGCAGAATAGCCAAGATAATGCGGTTTGGGGATGATCTGGTGAACGGAGGAGTTCACGATGATCGCGCCCTCGATGCCATTTTCCAGCCAGTAGCGGATGACTTCGCGGCACGGCAGCATCACACCTGTGACGTTGACCGCCATCACACCTTCAAAATCTTCGAGCTTGATGTCTTCGGAAGGAGACGGGATCTGATAGCCTGCGTTGCAGACCAGAACGTCCAGACCACCCATGGCCTTGATGCTGTCGGCGACCAGGCGTTTGACGTCGTCTTCTTTGGAAATGTCACCCGTGGCGATCGGGTGTTCTCCGCCAGAAACCTTGGGCAGCTTGTCGCGGACGGCGATCAGCTTGTCTTCCTTGCGGCCGTTGAGGGCGACCTGCGCGCCTTCTTCGGCAAAACGAAGCGCGGTGGCCTCGCCAATTCCCTGGGATGCCCCGGTGACGAGGACTTTCTTGCCGGCGAAACGGTCTTTGTAAGGGGCAGGCATGTGGCCTCACCTCTCCTCTGGAATGCAGGTTTGAAACGGTGACTGAAAACGCGTCACGGAGAAGGTCTTTCGTGTCGCCAACGCGAAAGACCCTGCCCGGGATGCGAAGAAAACCACACCCTGATCCATATTGAAGAAGCGCGGGCTTTTCAAACCCTGTCGCAGACCGTGTTTCAGGCGGCCTTCATCGTCTTGGTCAGATTTTCCAGAACCTGCGCCGGATCGACGTTTTCCAGAACCGCAACCTCGGCCACGAAGCGCTCCTGCGCGGCTTCGAACAGTTTGCGCTCCGAGAAACTGCCATCGAGGCTGTCAACATTGCGGCGCAGGTCACGCAGCACTTCGGCAATCTGGATCAGGTCACCGGAGTTGATCTTTTCCTGATAGGCCACGGCGCGACGGGCCCACATGCCCTTGCTGACATGCGGCTTGCCCTTGATGACGGTCATCGCCTTGTCGACGATATCCCGCGTGACGATCTTGCGCAGGCCGGCCTTGCGGGCCTTGGCCAGTGGAATACGCAGGGTCATCTGGTTGCCAGGGAACGAGATCTGGATCATCTCGATGACGGTATCGGCGACATCAACCATGCCGATCTTGTCCACGCGTCCCACGCCATGGGCGGCGTAAACAATGGAGTCACCTTCGTGGAACGGGTCGGTTTCGTGTTCCGGGTCGGTCTGACGGGCCGTGTTGTTGGCTGCGACACGAGCCATTTCATCGGTCATGCCGCCCTTCTGGGGGCTTTTGAACGTGTTCATAGGCTTGGTTCATAGCAGAAAAACCCCCTGCTGTCTTGTCCGATCGCAGGGGCTGCCCTTTTTGCTGTAACGCTTTTCCAGCGCTGCCTCAGGGCTGGACGCCGTTGCTGGCCTGAATGGCCGGGAGCGGTGTCTCGCCGATCGGCTGGAGCAGGTCGCGCTCGATCGTGCGGGCCATGGTGAGCATGGGAAGAGCGTGAACGCTCTTTGTAAACGGCTCCTGAAGATCACGGCCGCTCCGGTCGAGCATCTGGAACAGCATGCCGATGATGCTCGACCCCAGCGGCGTGATCCAGCCGAGGGTCTGCACGGCCGACAGGGGCAGGATGATGCAGAACAGATGTGTCGCGATTTCGGGGAGCATGGAATACTGCGCGGGAAGGGGCGTGTTCTTGATGCGCTCAAGGCCGCCCTGAGCATTGGCGATGTCCGAAAGAATGCGGTCCACCGTGCCATGAACAGCGCCGTCGATTCCCTTGAGTTCCACTTCATCCCGCACACCAAGGCCGATCTGGTAGAGCAGCATGTTGGCGGTGTTCGAGCAGGAAAAGACCTTCTCGTACAACTCGGGTGACAGGAGACGCTTTATGTCTTCATTGGGCGGATCGCCCCTGAGGGCCGCGCGCAGGACGTGCGGATACGCGGCCATGGCGCGGGCCAGGTCCGGGCGCCCTCCCAGAAGCGTTGCGGCTTCACGACCGAAGGAGCGGCAGTTGTTGGTGATCGCGCCCCACAGGGTACGGCCTTCCCACCAGCGGTTATAGGCCGCGTTGTTGCGCATGCTCAGGAAGATGGCCAGCGCCGTACCCATCAGGGAAATCGGCAGCGAGGGCTGTTCCATCCAGTCCTGATGATAGATCTGGAACAGGATGACCACCACGAAATCCCAAAGGGTCAGGATGATGAGTGGTGGAAGGGATTCCCGGAAAAGAATGGCCAGTCCATGTGGACGGTTGACGATCAAACGGCTGTCTCCTCGGATGGGCGGAATATGCAGACAAGTCCCCGGCAAGCGTAGCGGCGAACCCGCTTCCCGGCCAACAGCAAAGGGTGTCTGTCTTTTTACTTTCTTTTGCAGCAGCCTCTTGCCGCCAGCCCCTCCGATACGACACCCTGTTTCCACCGTTTCAGAGGAGAGTGATGTTATGGACGTGACCGCAGCCATTGCGTTCGAGGCCGGTCGGCCGCTGGAAATCGACACGGTTCAGCTTGAAGGCCCGCGTGACGGGGAAGTTCTGGTCGAAATTATGGCTACGGGACTGTGTCATACCGACAAGTACACACTCTCCGGTCAGGACCCTGAAGGGCTGTTCCCCGCCATTCTCGGCCATGAAGGAGCGGGCATCGTTCGTGAAGTCGGTGCCGGGGTGAAACACCTCAAGCCCGGCGATCACGTTATTCCGCTTTATACGCCGGAATGCCGGGAATGTCCGTCCTGCCTGTCACGCAAGACCAATCTGTGCACGGCCATCCGCAGTACGCAGGGCAAGGGGCTGATGCCGGATGGCACTTCCCGTTTCTCTTACAAGGGACAGCCGATCCATCACTATATGGGCTGCTCGACCTTCGCGAATTTTACGGTGCTACCGGAGATTGCACTGGCGAAAATCCGTTCTGACGCGCCATTCGACAAGGTCTGTTACATCGGATGCGGCGTGACGACGGGTATCGGGGCAGTGCTGTTTACGGCTCAGGTCGAGGCCGGAGCGACGGTTGGCGTTTTCGGACTCGGTGGCATCGGACTCAATGTCATTCAGGGTGCCAAAATGGTCGGGGCGAACCGGATCATCGGCATCGACATCAACCCCGAGCGCGAGGCGATTGCGCGCCAGTTCGGCATGACGGACTTTGTAAACCCGAAAGAACTGGGTCCGAACGACGATCTCGTCGGACATCTGATCGAGATGACGGGCGGTGGTCTGGACTACACGTTCGAGTGTGTGGGTAATCCGACCCTGATGCGTCAGGCGCTGGAGAGCGCGCATCGCGGCTGGGGCGTGTCGTGCGTCATTGGTGTCGCCGGTGCCGGACAGGAAATCAGCACGCGGCCGTTCCAGCTCGTGACGGGACGCCGCTGGATCGGCTCGGCCTTTGGTGGCGCGCGCGGGCGGACCGATGTGCCGAAAATCGTGGACTGGTACATGGACGGCCGGATCAACATCGACTCTCTCATCACGCACAAGCTGAAGCTGGCTGACATCAATCTCGGCTTCGACATGATGAGCCGCGGCGAGAGTATCCGTACCGTCGTGGAGTACTGAGCATGGCGGATGTTAAAGCGTCGGGCGACGTTCCGGGTCTCGAGGTTCTGGCGCATCACGCCTGTTTCGACGGCTCCCTGCGGTTCGTGCGGCATCATTCGGATGCGCTCGGCGTGCCTGCAACGTTTGGAGTGTTTCTACCGAAAGAGGCGTTGGCGGGGCAGAAAGTTCCAGTCATTCATGTGCTCGCCGGACTGACGGCCACGCAGGAGACGTTCCTCATCAAGGCCAATGCCCTGCGTTTTGCCGCCGAACACGGTATCGCGCTGGTCGCTCCCGACACCTCCCCACGCCATACGGGGATCGAAGGTGAGGATGATGTCTACGATCTGGGGTCGGGGGCAGGGTTTTATATCGACGCCACGTCCGCTCCGTGGAGCCGTCACTATCGTATGGAAACCTATGTCGGCGAGGAACTGCCCGCGCTGACCGAGCGGCTTTATGCGCTGGATGGCGCCCGACGCGGCATCATGGGGCATTCCATGGGCGGAATGGGCGCACTGATTCAGGCGCTGAAATATCCTGATCGCTGGAAGACGGTTTCGGCCTTAGCACCGATCTGCCATCCGAGCACGATTCCGTGGGGCCAGAAGGCGTTCGATGCGTATTTCGGCGGCGATCCGGCGAAATGGCAGAGCTGCGATCCCACGCTGCTTCTGCGGTCAGGGCACACACATCCTTCCACTATCCTCGTTGATCAGGGGCTGATGGACCAGTATCTGGCGGATCTGTGCCCCGACGCTCTGGAGGGGGCCGCGAAAGAGGGCAAACAGGCTCTCGAACTGCGTCGCCATGCCGCCTATGACCATTCCTACTGGTTCGTGCAGAGTTTCATTGCGGACCATCTGACCCATCATGCCAGGGGGCTATCCGCGTGAAGCGTTCCGTTCTTGTTGCTCTTTTCCTGCTGGGAGGCTGCGTCTCGCAGGTTCCGATGGGGCCTTCGCTCACGCCCACGGCCCATACCGATTTCCGGCACGATACTCTTGCTCTGACCTGGCAGCCGGGGTTCTGCGCCACCGGTGGCGGGTGCGAGTGGGACCAGACGCATCGGATCTCGATCGGTTTGCACGGGCTGTGGGCTTCAGAACCGCACAGTCTGGAAGCGCAGGGTGTGCCCGTGCAGGAATGGTGGTCGAAAGGTTGCGATCTCTATGACCATAACGACACCCCGCCGCAGCTTCTGCCAACGACGGTGGAGGCACTGCGGGGCGTCGTGCCACATCTGAAAAAGCCGCTTTACGTGCATGAATATACCAAGCATGCCCGTTGCTTTGGCTATGATGCAGACCATTTTTTCGTCACGTCCATGCAGATGCGGGACCGGCTTGCAGCGTCGGCATTCGGACTGTGGCTGTCGCAACAGGTGGGCTTTCAGGTCAACCGCGATGACATGCTGGCCACTTTCGCGCGTCTGATGAATGTCCGGGACAGCCGCGCTCTTCAGGTCCGCTGCGAGCCCGCGCATAACGGACAGATGGTCCTGACGCAGCTCTGGTTCACGCTGGACCCGAAGAAGCTGTCGCGCTTCCCGTATGAGGGCGCTTATCTGTCTTCACCGGACGATCAGAACGGCTGCCCGGCTACGTTCCTCGTGCCGGGCTGGACCCTGTCGGGTCAGGCTGCTCAGCGGCCGTAAAGCTCTTCGGCGCTGATTTCGGGCTGCGACGTGTCACGCAGCCCGTCCGGCGTGACGCCGTGATAGAAACAGCTCCGGCGACCGGTGTGACAGGCCACGCCGGTCTGATCGACGATCATGAGAACGGCGTCCATGTCACAGTCGAGCCGCGCTTCGATCAGTTTCTGCTGCTGGCCCGAGGTCTCGCCCTTGCGCCAGAGCTTCTGGCGGCTGCGCGACCAGTAACAGACGCGACCGGTCAGAAGCGTCTCGCGCAGGGCGTCCGCGTTCATCCAGGCGAGCATCAGCACCACGCCGTCCGGCGCCTGCGCAAGGGCTGAAATCAGGCCGTTCGCATCAAATTTCACTTGAGCGATGATGTCATCGACAGTGGACGGAGCAGGGGCAATATAGGTCACGAACGCATCTCCTCAACGCATTTCCGGTGGGAACCAGGCGGGCCAGACGACAGAAAGCGGTTGTCCGTTGCAGGTCAGTTCGGGGGACGACCATGCGTCCCGCCGCAGTATAGCGAGCGCCCGGTTGCCGCTGCGGGAACGGATGTCTCCAACCTCGCGCTCTCCCGCGATGATCGTTCCGCCTTCATCGGAAAACGTTCCGTCCGACAGGCCAACGGGCAACAGGCGACGTTTGACAAGGCCACGGTAATGGGTGCGGGCGGTCAGTTCCTGCCCCATGTAGCAGCCTTTTTTCCATGAGACGCCGTTCAGAAGGTCCATGTCCGCTTCAAGCGCCAGTGTCTGCTCGCTTTCGAAATCCATCACGTCCGGCAGGCCCAGCGTGAGGCGGCGCTCCAGAAATTCGACAGGTGTTTCACCGCCTTGCCCGGTTCCGGTCACGATGGCCCGCCAGCCCGCGCCATCACAGCGCGGGTCCGGGGCATGCGTGATCGCATCAGGCGGAAAGGGTCGGTTCTCTGCGCCAGTGACCACGTGCAGATCTGTTTTTTCGATCTGCACGTCCGCGCGGAGACGGAAGCGGGAGAGGCGTTTGACGAGCATGTCGGCATGGTCGTCCGCACAATCCATCAGAATGCGGTCGGATGCGTCATAAAGAAAAAATTCGCTCAGCCAGCGGCCCTGCGGCGTCAGAAGCGCACTCCAGACAGAGGTCGCGGGCGTGAGGGCGTGGGCGTCATTGGTGATGAGGCCCTGAAGAAAGCTGGTCCGGTCCGCCCCTGTGAAGGACAGGACGGCGCGGTGGGACAGAGAGTGATTCATAGGACAGACCGCAGTTCCGACAGCTTCCAGCAAAACCATCCTGCCGGAAAAACGTCTGACCATAACGACGAACCCTGTAAACCGCCAGTTCGGGAAAGTGAGGGTATTTTCGGGAATGGGGCTGTTTCAGTCCGTGACGGCGGGTTGCGGTCTCGCAATACTCGGAGGATATTGACCTATCGCGGCAGTATGGTCCTGTTCCGCGACCCCGTGCCTGTCCGGAGAGGAAAGACATTGTCAGCCGCAGAAATCGTGGACCCGACGCAGAGCCCCGCCAGTGACCGTCGCCGGATCTTCCAGATCCTGGGACCGTTCGTGGGCGTTCTGCTGGTCATTGCCGCGATCACGGGCATCAGTCTTCACAATTACCAGACGACCCGCAGGGGCGCGATTGCGCTGTCCAACGATCTTCTGCGCAGCCAGCAGCGCTATGTGACGCAGGAAGTGAGCGACTATCTGGCTCCGGCCTCCGTCGGCGCCATGATCGCGCGGGACATGTTCCGCGATCCGCTGACGAATACTACCCCTTCTACGTTCATGCTCTACGGACGCTCCATTCTGGCCCATGCGCCTCAGGTGGACAGCTTCTATATTGCGAACGATCAGGGGCAGTTCTGGATGATCACGCGGCATGGAAAGGACGGTTTCGAGCAGACCCATTTCCAGACCGACGATGGCAAACAGGTCTATCACCACGTCTATACGGATCGTGACGGCAATATTACGGGAGAGGCGGCGGACCCGGCTGACGGCTACAATGTCGTGGTGCGTCCATGGTTCGCCAAGGCCGTCAAGCATCAGAACGATCCGGGCCGTCAGCTTCACTGGACGGATCCTTACGCCTTTGTTTCCACGCGTCAGTTCATCATTACGGCGTCGCTCGCCTATGACGGGCATGACGGGCACAAATCGGTCTTTGCAATCAATGTCTCGCTGAATCAGCTCACGTCGTTTCTGAACAAGCTTCAGGTCGGTCGCAGCGGGCAGGCCGTGATCGTGGACATGCATGGCCGGATCATCGCGGGGCATAATCTGGCCCCCGGACAGGACCCCAAGACTTTCGATCCGGGGAATGTCTTCCTTGATCCCAAGACACAGCCGGTCTTCACGCAGGCGCTCAACCGGTATCGCATCGAAGGGCCGGGAACGGGCGTGGTGCATGCGCGGGGGAAGAACTACGTTACGATTGCCTCTGAACTGCCGTTCGTACACCGGCAGTGGGTTCTGCTGCTGAATGCACCCGAAAGTGATTTCGCCGATTTCGCGCAGACGGCGCGGCGACAGAATATCGGGTTTTCACTGCTGATCGTCATGCTGGCTTCCGTTCTGGCGTTTGCGCTGGTGGCGCAGGGGCGGCATGTGGAGCGTCTGCGAAAGCGGATCCAGCGGGGCCGGGAGCAGATCAGGGCGGAAAATGCCTCACTACTGGAAATCGCCAGCACGCCGGATCTGTTCGATCCCGCTCATGAAGTGCCGATCTTGACGGAAGCCCTGACCGCGCGGACCAGCGCGCGTCGCGCCAGCCTGTGGCGGCTGCTGCCGGATGGCGACCGTCTGTTGTGTGAGGATGCGTTCGATCCATCGCGCGATGTTCACAGCACGGGCATCGAAATCAGCCGCCGCGAAAACGGCAAGCTGTTCGATGCTCTGGACGAAGGACATACACTGTCGATCGCGGATGCCTCGCAGGACGAGCGGACGCAGAACTTCCAGCGCGTCATCATGCGGGCCGTGGGCGCCAGCACGCTGCTGTTCCAGCCGGTCCGCAATGCTCACCGGACGGTCGGCGCCATTGTTCTGGAAGATCCGGGGCAGCCGGAGACGATGGAGCATATCATTGCCATTGTCGGCTCCGTGGTCGCCCTGCGCTTTGCCAAGCCTTTCGATGCGGCGGCCGACGGCACGTCCGGCTTTGCGGTCGCGGCCGAGAAATACGAGACGCGCTTTGGCGAAGGCTTCCTGCTGGAGCCGTCGCCCACGGCGGAAGAGCCGGTTGCGGCCGGGTTCTACCCGCAGGTTCCGGTCATGGTCATTTCCTTCGTAGACCCTTACGCGCCGGATCGCGACAGCATCACGCGCGCCATGACCGTTATCCGCACGCTCAGTATTGAAATCCAGAAAATCGCCCGCGACAGCGGGCTGTTCTCCGTGCAGGTGGTAAGCAACAGGCTCGTTCTCGTGGGCGGCTGCTCGCAGACGCCGGACCCGTCTGCCGCCGTGCGTCTTGCGGATGCGGCGGTGTCGATCCGTGAGGCCTGCCTGTCGTCTCTGGCGGCGGCGGATCTGGACCCCGTGTTCCGGATCGGGATGGATGTGGGATCTGTCATGGCCTCCGAACTGGGAGAGGCGCCCTCCGTCTTCAACATCTGGGGCGATGCGCTCAACGGGGCCGAACTCCTGACCGGGAGCGCACCGGATGCCGGGACGATCCAGGTGTCCGAACAGGCCTATCTGATCCTGCGGGAGCATTTTCTCTTCCGGGCCCGCGGCATGTTTTATCTTCCCAATAGCGGCATTACCCGCAGCTTCATTCTGGCTGGCCGCCGATGAAAGGACTGCGCAATCTCGACCGGATCACGATGGTCCGGACCATGCTGGTCCATCTGGGATATTTTTCCCGCACGCAGATGCGTTTCACGCTGATGATGATCGGGGCCGGCTGGGGAATCATGCGGGAGGCGACCCGCCTGACGACATGGCGGCGGACGGTGCGGATCGAATTCTGGGCATCCCTGCATCAGGCTGTGGGCGGAGGCCTGCTGAGTACTCTGGTGACGGCGGCGCTGACAGGTTTCGGAATCGTGGCGCAGACTGTCTACTGGCTCGGCTTTGCAGGTATGGCACAGATGACGGGGTCCATCCTGTCCACTGTTCTGGTGCGTGAAATCGCGCCGGTTCTGGTGGGCGTGATCCTGTTGGGGCGTTCGGGGATGTTGATGCTGACCGAACTCGGAACCCTCACGACTGGCGGTCAGATGCGCGCCATGACCGGAATGGGGGTCGATCCCTTTATTTCGTTTCTTGTGCCGCGCAGTCTCGCCATGACGATCAGCGGCTTTACGCTGGGCATCATCTTCAGCCTGACGGCGCTTGTCGTGGGTTATGCAGTCTGCCGCGTGGAAGATGCGATCACGATGCCGATCTGGGCGTTCATGGATCAGGTCGCGGGGAGCGTAAAACCGATCGACTATTTCGTGATCCCCGCCAAGTTTGTTTTCAGCGGCTACGCGGTGGGTGTGTGTTCATGCCTCTCGGGCATGGATGTGACGACCGAAGACGATCTGGCAAGCATGCTTCCGCGCGGGTTTGCACGCGGAATGCTGTCGATCATGGTCATCAATGTCGTTTTCAGCGTGTGTTTCGATGGCTGAAAACGACGACGTCCTGTCCGATGCGCTGGAAGCCCGGCTCGAATTAGTGGACGCGCGTCCACGGTTTGATGAGAGCGGTCTGGTGTCGAGCCGCTATAATCTGCGGCTCAATCCCGGCGAGTGCGCGCTGATCGAGTGTCGGGACATGGGGCAGGCGGCACTGTTCGCCGATATGTGCGTGGGCCTTATTCCGCTTGATGACGGCCATGTGCGTTGCATGGGTATGGACTGGGCCGATCTGGACGAGCGGCGCGCCAACGCATTGCGGGGGCGGATCGGACGGATCGTGGTTACGGGAGGCTGGGTGGACCTGTATGGGACGCATATGAATATCCTGTGGCCGCAGCTTCATCACACGCGCACGCCCATCGAAAAACTTCAGGCACAGGCCGTGCATCTGGCGGTTACGCTGGGTCTGCCGGGCCTGCCGGTGGTGCCACCGGGACGCCTGTCGGCGATGGACCGGCAGCGCGCGGCCTGTGTGCGGGCCATGCTGGGGGAACCGGCGCTCCTGCTGCTGGAACACCCGATGGAAGGGGTTTCCGCCAGCCTGATGAATGCGTTTCTGTCTCTTGTGACCGATCTGCGGGACCGTGGCTGCGCGGTGGTGTGGATGGCTCCGGATGAAAGCGGGTGGGGGGATTATGCGTCCGATGCCACGATCCGCCTGAGACTGTACGATGATGGACTGTTTTCGATGCGAGGTTCCTGATGTTCCGCCTGCGCCAGACCGAGACCGCCCGCCCGCTCTTTCAGAACCGCTATGCGGATGAATGGGTCGGGCTGCTTGTTCTTGCTGCGATCGTCATGTTCGCGGTTGCGGTCGTGGAGGCCGGATTCCTGCGTCAGTGGCTGACACCGGAAAAGAAGCTGCATTTCATTCTGCCCGAAAGCGGCGTGGCAGGGCTTGCGATCGGCAACGACATCGAAGTCATGGGCGTCCATGCCGGTGAAATCCGGCGCCTCAAGCTCAATGAAACGGGCCGGATGTATGCGGAAGGGGACCTAGACCCGCAATTCGCAAATTTCATCCGTCAGGACAGTACGGCCGTCATCCGCCATCGCCTGATCGTGGCGGGGGCGAGTTACATCGAACTCGGGCGGGGCAAGGGCAAGCCGCTGGACTGGGACTATGCGGTCCTTCAGGCCACGGTAGAGGCAAACCCCGCGGATGTAATTACCCAGACCGTCATGGATCTGCGCAGCAAGCTGGTGCCGGCGATGAATAACGTTCAGCTCATCACGGCGCAGGTGAACGACATGATGACCGATATGCGCAAGGGGCAGGGCACGATCGGCGGTCTGCTGGTGAAAGATGACGTTCTGGACAAAGCCAATGCGGCCCTGGCACATCTCGATACCGTCATTGCGGATCTGAAGCCCATTGAAAAACAGGTCGGGGGGGTCATGACCAAGGTGGATGGAACGATGGACAACGCGCGGGCCGCGACTGCGGGTCTGCGTCAGAGCATGCCCCAGATCCAGCAGACCATAGGACATGCCAACACCGCGACCGCCCAGCTTCCGGCCCTGCTGGCGCAGGCCGAAGCGAGCGCGAGCAGTCTGCGCAAGCTGACGGATCAGCTCCGGGGCCTGTGGCTGCTGGGCGGCGGAGGGACGAAGCAGGAGCCTTCCCATCGTCTTCCGGCACAGGCAGTGCGCCCATGAAGCGCGGTCTTCTGGCCTGTACGGCTCTGATCGTCCTGACGCTGGACGGTTGCTCTTCTTCCAATGCCACAAAAGGCTCAAAGCCCGATCAGCCTTATGAGGACGCCATGGATACGGGAAAGACCGTCTACGGTATCGGTCAGGCGTCTCAGGCCGAGGCACAGTACCGGACGGCCATGGACCGTGCGTTGATGCGGGACGATGCCGTCGCCATTCATGAAGCCGGCTTCAATCTCGCGACGGTGCTCCTGGTACAGGACAAGCCCCGGAAGGCCCTCCAGAGCCTTGGCGAAACCGAGACCGCGCTAAGCCTGCGCAATGTCTCTGATACGTCCGATCTGGCGGTGATCCGTGCGGCTGCCCTGTACAGACTGCATGACATGATGTTCGCGTCACAGGCCGTGGATCGCGCGTTGCAATCCCCTGATATGGGCATTCGCGAAAGAGCTCTGTATCTGTCCGGCCTGATTGCCGCAGACCAGAAGCGGGACGCTGTTCTGGCGCAACGCGTGAACGATCTGGCGGCTTTTCATGAAAATGGCGCGAGCGTTGACCGGCAGGAACTCCTGGCCCGTCTGGAGCTGTTGCAAGACCAGCCCGAACTCGCCTCTGACGGAGCACTCTCGGTCGTGAAAAGCCGTCGGGATGCTCTGGATTATCGCGGGATGCGTCGTGCGCTCACGCTGGCAGCCGATGCTGCAGAGGCCGCGGGCCATCCGCGTCAGGCCGCAGCCCTGCGGCAGCAGGAAAGCGCCAGCCAGCAGGTGGAGGACAAGAAGGCGGAAGAGAGCGGTTCGGCAGAAACCCCCTGAACGCTCAGAACTGGCCGCGGGTATTGCCGGCCCGCTTGGCGTCGTCTTCGCACATATAGGTTCCGTGGGCCGTGGCGCCGTACCAGAAGCTGCCCTGTACATGATAGACATGGGTCACCGTGTTGACCCAGACCTGAGTGCAGGTCTCGCTGTTTCTGGTGTCTGCAATTTGTGTGACCGGGGCTTTTCCGTCCGAAGGGGCGGTGACAGTGGCGTTTTCGACCTTGGGATCCTGTGCGAGTGCCGTTCCGCCCAGAACCCCGAGAACCAGAAAAGAAGCGAGCAACGTTTTCATTTGGAAAATCCTCTGTCAGCGATCCTTGTCTGCTGTGAGGTTATGTAAATAAATATTTATGCCAAAATCACGAACGGGTAATTCCGGCATCCGGAGATAACGTTTCTGTTAAATCACAAGTAACGAATCGGTTATCTGTGATTTATTATTACAGGTTTCCAAGAACCTTGAGTCCGATCAGTGTTGCATTTGGAATGATCGACGTTTCGCCGGGGCGCATCATGTATTCGAACTCAGGCTGCACCACGAGGCCGGGATGGATGGGAATACCGTAATAGGCTTCCAGAATGGCGGAATGGGTCTGCGGTCCGTTGACGAACGCGCCCATGGACATGCCTGCAAGCTGTCTCAGGCGCTGCCCCAGCGTAATGGCGGGGCTCATCTGGTAGTAGGAATACATCACGCCGAAACGGTCGAACGGTCTGCGTGGAATAATGCCCAGAAGCGAGGCCCCAACATAGACCTGATCGGAGAATGTCGAGACGCTGGGCGTATTGTGCACATAGCCCGCAAGAACGTATCCGCCCGCCATCTGGTGCTGGCCGCCCTTGCGATAGACCATCTGGTCGGCCTCGATATAAAATGTATCCCGGGATTTGTTGGCATCGTGAAATACGTCATGCGCGAACATTGCCGGAATTGTCCCCAGACGGTCGGCATAGGGGGAGGTGTCGTGTCCGAAGCCAAGTTTGTAATGACCTGGCAGATTATCTTTACCGATAAAGGGCTCCCAGGTCAGCTCGATGGGAAGCATGACACCTGTGGAGGTTTCACTGCCCCAGGCCCAGCCGCTCGGATTTTCCGTCAACGGGCCGACCTTGTAGACGCCGGTGCGCAACGTCAGGTCGCGGGTGGGCTTGATTCGCAGCGTGCCGCCCCATGTGGCTTTCGGATAGACGCTCCAGCCTTCATCGGCCTTGATTGCAGGCGGCGCGGAACACTGCACCATGAACGTGCAGAGCAGCACCGACGTCGCATAGGTATGCGTCAGCGTGATGCGACCGATATTGATGTTGACGCGATTGTTAAAGAACGACTTCTCAACATAGATATCCGCCAGATGCGCGGCGGCATGGCCCGAAAGGCTGTAGACTTCGCTCAGCAGGATGCGATGCTCCCCGACATGGTCGTAGGAGATCTGACGGCCCGCACGTTCCATCATTACGGCGTGCAAGATCCAGCCATCCAGCCCCAGCAGTCGCCCGAGATCCCAGCGCGTGTTGAAGGTCAGTTCATGGGCGTAGGACATCCCCTTGCTGATGCCGCCCCCGACATTCGCCATCGACTCTCCCTTATAGGAGAATTCAAAGCTAAAACCGCGCTCCGTCAGCCAGTTCCGGTAAGGCGAAAGCTGGGGCACGAGATGGCCGAAAGCTTCGGCCGGAACGTAATAGCCGGCCGTCAGATCGCTGCGGCGCAGGGCATCGTTGTTGCGGTTGAGGAGTGAGGAAATGCTTTCCGTATCGAAGATCGCACCCAGATGATCGGCGGAAGGGGCGGCTGGATGAGACTTTCCGGTGGCTGTGTGCTGTGCTGCGCTGGCCGGATGCGAAACGCCGGCTGAGGTTGACGGCAGCAGGCGTACCATTGGCTGGTGCGGAGCCTGCTGAAGCACTGGCGCCGTGCCCTGTGCATGAACGGTTAGTGGAAGTGTGGTGAATACTGAAAGGATATTGATCTGCAGGAGTATTTTCAAAAAACGCGGGCGAGACATGTCTGCTTTTCTTTCCTGCGATCATGGACTGCATGATGCATGACTGTAAATCTGGTCTGTGAAAGCAGAACGCTCAGGGACTCCCATGGTGCGTTTCTGGTTCTCCAAGGAAAGATAAAATCCGTAATGAAGAAAATTCCCAATCACATAATCCGGAACTTTCTTCACTAAATAAAAAAGTACAATATATTGTACTGATTCCGGGTCTATTTTGCATCGTCCCGGTCAGGGGTATCTTTTGACTGTATAGAGGCAGGTTCAGCTCAGGTGGCGCTCACGTTCAATCAGAGCCAGCCCTTCGGCAACGGACACGAACTCCGACCCTCCATCCACGCGTTCCGCACCGAAACGCCGGTCGAACAGGTTGCGGACCGCGGGGACGAAAGAGGTGCCCCCGGTCAGGAAGACCCGGTCGATATCGTCTGGTCCCAGACCGGTCTGGCGCATGGCATCTTCGATGGCGCCGTCCAGACGTTCCAGGTCGGGGGCGATCCAGCTTTCGAAATCGGCACGGGTGATGGTCTCTTCGATTTTCAGATCGCGATGGACGAAGCGCAGGACGGTACTGTCCTGACGCGACAGGTCGCTTTTGGCCTGGCCAACCGCACGATAAAGATTCTGGCCTTCCTGATCCTCGATCAGTCGCAGCAGGCTCCGCAGCTTTTCCGGCTCGGAGGATGTCTTGGCGACGTCTGCGATGTCGCGCAGCGTCTGAGGCGTGCGCATCAGGGACAGGCGATGCCAGCGGCCAAGGCTTGCGAACCATTCGGCCGGGACGGGCAGGGGCTGTCCGCCCATGACGCGATAGGTCGCATCCCGGCCCAGTGCCGGGGCAACGGCATGGCTGATGATGCGGTAGTCGAACTGGTCGCCTGCGATACCAACGCCCGAATGGCCCAGTGTCGTGACGCGCTGACGGGCCTGCGGGTCAAAGCGCATGATCGAAAAATCGCTGGTGCCGCCACCGAAATCGCCAACGAGAACGGTCGCCGGGCGGTCGAGGCGTTGCATGAAGCGCCAGCCCGCGCCCTCGGGTTCGAGCACGATATTCGGTTCGGGGAAGCCTGCTTCCAGAAAGCTCTCGCGGAGACGGGTAACGCCGAGCGAATCATCGGCCAGTTCGCCCGCAAACCGCACTGGGCGGCCGATCGTGGCACTCACATCGGATGGGTTCAGCCCGGCCTTGTCCATCAGCGACGTGAGGAAACGGGCGATCAGGGCTTCGAGCGTCATGACACTGCTGAAAACCCGCGTTTCGCGAAAGGATCCCTGCGCAAGGTAGGTTTTCATGGACATGATGAGACGGCTCTCGGCCGGATCGTCGAGATAAGCCTCGATGGCGTCCAGCCCGATCGCGTCTTTCATGACGCGGCGTCGTCCGTCCTGATCCATCCACAGACAAAGCAGGGTGCGGCAGGTTTCGCTGGTGGCGTGGTCCGTAAAGACGAAGCGGGCAGGGTGGGTACTGCCGTTTTCATCCGCAATCACGACCACGCTGTTGGTGGTGCCGAAATCAATGCCGACGCGGATTTTGGTCTGGTTGTGTCCGGGCGTCGTCATTGGTTCTGCTTTCTTCCGGTTTGGGCAAAGGGCGTGGGTTTAGGGAAGAAGCCGTCAAAGGCCAAGCATAAAAAAAGGGGAAGCACCCTTTCGGGTCCTTCCCCTTCTTGTGCAGCGGCTGAGATCAGGACGCGGCCATCTCGCAGACGGCTTCTTCCGTCAAGGCCGGACGCATCGTGCCCATCTCGGCTTCGGACTGCACCATGGGTGACATTCCCAGCGCGGAGAGGAGTTGGCGATCACGGTGTTCAGCCGGGTTCGGCGTGGTCAGGAGTTTCTCGCCACAGAAGATCGAGTTCGCACCCGCGAGGAAGCACAGCGCATGGGCTTCGTCGGTCATGTTTTCGCGCCCTGCGGCAAGGCGGACATGACTTTCCGGCATCATGATACGCGCCGTTGCAATGATGCGGACAAAGGTGATGGGATCGACGGCTTCGGCCTCGCCCAGCGGGGTGCCTTCAACGCGGACAAGCAGGTTGATGGGCACGCTCTCGGGGTGCTTGGGCAGGTTGGCGAGCGTCATCAGCAGACCGGCACGGTCGGACAGGTCTTCACCCATGCCCACGATTCCGCCGCAGCAGACATTGATGCCTGCGTCGCGCACGTTCGAAAGCGTGTCGAGACGCTGCTGGTAGGTGCGGGTGGAAATGATGGAGCCGTAAAACTCTTCGGACGTGTCGAGATTGTGGTTGTAATAATCCAGCCCCGCCGTCTTCAGGCGCTCCGTCTGCTGCGCATCGAGCATGCCAAGCGTCACGCAGGTCTCCAGCCCCAGCGACTTCACGCCTTCGATCATCTCGCAGACGGTATCGAGGTCATGATCCTTCGGCGTGCGCCAGGCGGCTCCCATGCAGAATCGGCCCGCACCGGCTTTTTTGGCAGCGCGTGCTTCCTTCAGGACGGATTCCACGGCCATCAGGCGCTCGGCCTTGACACTTTTTTCGTGAAGCGCGCTCTGCGGACAATAGGCACAGTCTTCCGGGCAGCCGCCCGTCTTGATCGAAAGAAGCGTGGAAATCTGCACTTTCGTGGGGTCGAAGTAGCGACGGTGCAGGGTCTGCGCACGGTACATCAGCTCCGGGAAAGGCAGGCTGATAAGGGCTTCGACTTCGTCGCGGGTCCAGTCGTGGCGGACGTCTGGGTGGGGCGTAAGGGTGGCCGTCACGGATCAATCTCCAAGGGTTGCTGCATCACACCTACCCAAAATTGTCCCACCGTGTCATCTGATCGTCACTATTGGTGAGCCGGAAAACGGACGAGGTTGCAGAATGAAACACTGGCATATTGATCAGATGGACTGGAACTCCTTTGATCCGTCCCGCGTGGACCCCGAGATCATCCCCCTCGTGAAGGCCGCTTCCGTGGTGGAAAAAAACGGTCTCGACTATGCCGAATATCTGCGTCGCGTCTTCGTCGGAGATCCGGATTTCAGCGCGGCTGCCGCGAACTGGGCGGTCGAGGAAGTGCAGCACGGTGATGCTCTTGGCCGCTGGGCCATGCTGGCCGATCCGTCCTGGAACTATGAAAAGGCGTTCGACCGCTATCGCGCATCGTACAAGATCGACGCCGATGTGGACGCTTCCATCCGCGGCTCCCGCACGGGCGAGCTGATTGCGCGCTGTATGGTCGAAACCGGTACGTCGTCCTTTTATACGGCACTCGCGGACGCGACGGACGAGCCATTGCTCAAGGCCATCTGCAAGCAGATCGCAGCGGACGAGTACCGGCATTTCAAGCTGTTCTACGATCACATGCACCGGTATCTGAAGCGCGAGAAACTAAGCGTCTGGGCGCGGACGCGCATTGCGCTGGGTCGTGTGACCGAGAGCGAGGACGACGAACTGGCCTCGGCCTATCACACGACCAACGAGCCGCCAGGCATGGCCTATGACCATCAGCGCTGCATTGCGGCCTATATGTCCAAGGCGATGGGCTTCTATCAGCCCAAACATATCGACCGCGTGACGGCGATGATTTTCAAGACGATCGGGTTTACGCCGCATTCTCGCTGGCAGAAGCTGGCATCTTCGCTGGTCTACCGGTTGATCCAGTGGCGCCGGAAAGTCTTCAGGAGGCAGGTTCAGGCCTGAGGACTTCCACGCAACATCCGGAAACTGGAAAAAAGAAGACGAAACCGGGCGTCTGTGCCATGAAAGGCACCTGATTCTTTCGCCTGCGTCCGGAGATTTCGATGACCGTTTCCGCCATTTTCTCCCGTCGTGCCGTCTACGGCGCAACCCTGTCCCTCTGTGCCGCCGGGCTGTATCAGTTTCCGACAGCGAAAGCGGATCCCTATTCCCTGCCGATCGCATCGTCCGGTCCGGTCAAAACCGATACGGTGAGCGCCGCCACCCTGTCCGCGCAGCAGCTGGCCAAGCAGGTCGGTTACGCGCAGTTCACCGCGCCGGACTGGCATGTCGGGCCTGTCCGGCACATGGTGATGTTCCGCTACACCAAGGATTCCACAACGGCACAGCGTGCCGAAGTGTCGGGACGTTTCCTGCATCTCGCGGAGGACAGCCGTCGTGCAGACGGCAAACCGGTTGTCGCCAGCATCGAAACCGGCTTCCAGAACAGTGGAGAAGGGGCGGATGCCGGCCTTCAGCAGGCATTTCTTGTGACGTTCCGCTCCGAAGGAGACCGGAATTATTACGTCGGCAAACCTGTCGTGACAGACGTGGCGTTCATTGATCCCGCCCATGAGGCCTTCAAGGAATTTGCCGGGCCGTATCTCGAAAAAGTTGTCGTCTTCGATTACCCGGTCGCAGCGGCCGTGACACCGGAAGGCACGGGCGCAAAGATCAAAAAAGCCCGCAAGGCCCACTGAACGCAGTGCGGGCATTTTGTCCTTTTGACGAAATGATACTTTATACCTCATTCTAGGGGCACCACTCTGGAATGAGGTACATTGTGAAACGATTCCTTACGTCGCGACATACTCTGAAACATGGTGCCAGCCTTCTCGCCCTTGCCGCGGGTTTGATGGTCTCCAGCGCGCAGGCTGCCGGTTACAACGCCGGCTGGGGTTTTGATGAAGCCGGAATGGACCGTGCCGTTCAGCCGGGAAACAATTTCTTCGAATACGCCAACGGCACTTATCTCAAGAACCTCAAGATCCCCGGAGACATGAGCAGCTACGGCCCGTTCCGTATCCTGTATGAACTCTCCCTGTCGCGTCAGAAGACTATTCTGGACGAGGCCGCGAAGAAGGTGGCCCAGCAGCCCACGGACGACATGGGCAAGATCGGCACCTATTACGCCAGCTTCCTAGACCAGAAGGCTGTGGATCGTCTGGGTGGCAAGCCGCTCGCAGCCGATCTTGAAACGATTCGGAACGTGAATGATGGCAAGTCTCTTGCCGCAGCGTTCGGTGCGTCCCTGAAATCCATGATGTTCTCCACGTTCCAGATCGGTGTGGAGCAGGACCAGAAGGACCCGGAACGCTACATGCTGATGCTCGATCAGGGCATGAGCATCGGTGTGAGCGGCGGCCTCGGTCTTCCGGACACGAGCTACTACACAAATCCCAAGCTGGCGGACAAGAAGAAGGCCTATCAGGCCTATGTCGCCAAGATGCTGACGCTTGAGGGCTGGCCGGATGCTGCGAAGAACGCGCAGGCGGTGGTCGATCTCGAAACGGCTCTGGCCAAGGTTGAAGTGCCGCGCGACCAGACCCGCGATCCGCTCAAGATCTACAACCCGATGCCGGTGTCCGAGCTTCAGAAGCTTGCGCCGGACTTCGACTGGGTCACGTTCCTGACCAGCGCCGGATTGCCCGCAGAGGGGCTGGAAAGCCGCAAGATCGACGTGCGCGAGCCCGCCGGTATCAAGGCGATGACGACAGTTCTCAAGGCTGCAGACCCTGCGACGCTGCGCGCGTGGCTGGCGTTCCATCTCGGGGACAATGCGGCCGGTTATCTGTCCAGCACGTTCTATGATGCGTCCTTCGACTTCAACAGCCATACGCTGTCGGGCGTGGCGCAGCAGTCTCCGCGCTGGAAGCGGGCCGTGCGCGTGACGAACGGTGCACTGGGCTGGGCACTGGGCCGCGAATATGTCGCGCGCTACTTCCCGCCTTCCGCACAGGCGCAGATCACGGATCTGGTGCAGAAAGTGAAGGCGTCCTTCCATGATCGTCTCGAACACAACAGCTGGATGGACGAGCCGACCCGCAAGGCCGCTCTGAACAAGCTCGACCATTTTGCCATTCAGGTCGGTTATCCGAAGAAGTGGTGGGATTACAGCAAGCTCGACATCCGCAAGGGCGACGTCTACGGCAATGCCGTGCGCGGTGCGGCGTTCAGCTGGCAGCACGATCTGGACAAGCTCGACAAGCCGGTGGACCGCGACGAATGGGGTATGACGCCGCAGACGGTGAACGCCTACAACGATCCGACCATGAACGAGATCGTGTTCCCGGCTGCCATTCTCCAGCCGCCGTTCTTCGACCCGAAGGGTGATCCCGCCGTCAATTATGGTGGTATCGGTGGCGTGATCGGTCACGAAATGAGCCACGGCTTCGACGATCAGGGGCGTCATTATGACGAACATGGCCGTCTGAGCGACTGGTGGAGCAAGGCTTCGACGGAAGCGTTCCAGAAGCTGGCCGACCGTCTGGCTGCGCAGTACGATGCGCAGGAAGTCCTGCCGGGCCTGTATGTGAACGGCAAGATGACCATGGGCGAGAATATCGCGGATTCCGGCGGGCTGAATCTTGGTCTTCAGGCCTATCATGACTCGCTGCACGGTCAACCCGCGCCGGTCGTGCATGGTCTGACGGGTGACCAGCGCGTCTTCTTCGGCTGGGCTCAGGTCTGGCGTGAAAAGGACCGTCCGGATGCGCTGCGTCAGCAGGTGCTTTCGAACGAACATGCCCCGGCTGTTACCCGCGTCAACATCCCGGCTCACAACATTGATGCCTGGTATGATGCGTTCGATGTAAAACCCGGCCAGAAGCTCTATCTGGCACCGGATCAGCGCGTAAAGATCTGGTAAGGTCGTGACAAACTGGAACGTGGGGCCTAATCACGGTCTCACGTTTCAATTTTCTGCCTGACGGACCCATTCTCATGACACAAATGACGATCGGCCATCTGTACACCTCGTTGCATGCGGGATGTGCCAGCGCGGTCGCGCGCGTGCTTGAGGCCTATGAGGTCGAGGTCGAGTACGTTGATCTGGACCCCGATGACGTCGAAGAGGCCCTGGAGCAGGGGGAAGTCGATCTTCTCGTCTCCGCCTGGTTCCCGCGTGATGAAAATCTTGCCGGGCCGGGTCGCCGGGTTCTGGGTGATTTGTATCAGCCTGTCGTCAGCTTTGCAGCCCTGACGTCTCTGGGCGCCGTTGGGACCCTGACTGCAACAGATGTGGACCGGATCATCGTAACCGATGACAGCCGTCAGGCTCTGGAAGAGGCGCTCAAGCAGCTTCCGGCGCTTTCGGTCCTGTCCATTGAAACCATCGGTGAGGGCGCTCTGATCGAGCGGCTTGAAAAAGCCCGTGACGCCGGGGAGAAACCGCTGGTGGTCGCAACGCATCCGCATGCGGTGTTCCATACCGATCTGCTGACCGTGCTCGAAGACCCGTCGCGTCTGCTTGGGGGCGAGATGTCTGCCCGCATGATTTTGCGTGAAGATGTAGCACGTCAGGCAGACAGCGATCTGCTGGATGAACTTTCGGAAATGATGCTGGGCAACAAGGTCATGAGCGCCCTGGATTATGTCATTTCCGTTGACGGGCAGGATCCTGAAGGCGCGGCTGAAGCCTGGCAGCGCGGCCGTCTGATCGGGCGCTGATACATCAGGGGGCGCGGGAAACCGGCCCCCTTTTTTTCTGGCCTCAGCGGAAGACGAGGCCACCATCGATCAGGACGGACTGACCGGTCATGTAATCGGCGTCGCTGCTGGAGAGATAGGCGACGAAACCCGCGACATCATCGGCGGTCTCCACCCGTCCGAGAGCGATTCCCTCGACATATTTCTTGTAGGTCGCGCCGACTTCCGTGCCGGTAATCTCGGCCATGCGCTGGTCGATCGTGACCCACATATCGGTTCCGACAATGCCCGGGCAGTAGGAATTGACCGTAATCCCCGAAGAAGCCAGTTCCTTGGCAGCGGACTGCGTCAGGGCGCGGACGGCGAACTTTGTTGCCGAATAGGCGCCCAGAAGCGGGTAGCCTTCATGTCCGGCAATCGAACAGGCATTGATGATTTTGCCCTTCGTGCCCTTTTCCTTGAAAATTTTCGCAGCGGCCTGAATGCCCCACAACACGCCCTGCACGTTGATGCTGAAGATCTTTTCGATCTCCGCAGGCTCGATCTCCAGAACCGGTTTGACCTGACAGATTCCGGCGTTGTTGACCATAATGTCCAGCCCGCCCAGCGTCTCCGCGGCTTCGCGCAGGGTTGTGGCGAACTGGTCGCGGTTGCTGATATCGGCCGTAAGCGCGACTGCACGACGTCCAAGCGCTTCAACTTCCTTGGCGGTCTGGGCGAGAATGTCCTGTTTGACGTCCAGCAGAATGACGTCCGCGCCATCCTTGGCCAGACGAAGTGCAATGGCCTTGCCGATACCTTGGGCGGCACCCGTGACGGCAGCTACTTTTCCAGAAAGGGACATTGAAAAAAGATCCTTCGATTGTCCGTCATCCGCATGTGAATGCCATGACGGCGCAAACCATCCGTTCTTTATTTTTGCGATTCCACAAAAAACCGCCTGTTTTCCAAAAGTTACACGGAATTGTGTCAGACGGGGCCGACGCAGACTGGAGATGGAGCAGGGTTGCGATTTTCCTGAACCGGCTCTGGTCATGTATTTCCGGGACTGTAAGAATGCGTTAAATAAACGTTACGAAACGGATGCGGCGGGAATTAATGAGCCATTCTGAAAGCATTAGCGCCGTCTTCGAGACATTCGGCGGCATCAGCGACGAGGAATGGCTTCAGGTTCTGGTGTCGTCCGTCCGTATTCCTGAAATTCACGGTGTGAGGATGCCAACCTTTCCGCCGGATGATCTTCAGCGGGAAATCCATGGACATCATGGGGAAATTTCCGTCCATGAGGCGCACGTCTTCTTCCGGGAAATCAAGGCGTACTGCGCCTATGCCGGGCGTCCGGTCCGTCCCGAGACGCGGCTGCTGGATTTTGGGTGTGGCTGGGGGCGCATTGCCCGGCTGTTCATGAAGGATATCCGGCCTTCCAACCTGTATGGCGCGGAAACCACGGACCGTTTTCTCATGGCTGCGCGGCGCAGCAATCCCGCGCTGAATTTTCTGGGCTGCGATCTCGTGCCGCCCATGCTTCTGACATCGGAAAGCTTTGACCTGATTACGTCATGGTCGGTGTTTTCGCATCTCGACGAGTTCCTTGCGGGGCACTGGGTCCGGGAGTTTCACCGTCTGCTCAGGCCAGGGGGGATTCTTGTCATGACAACGCAGAGCCGCCGTTTCATCGCCTTCTGCGCCGAACAGCGGCTTAAACGCGCCTCCGGCATCCGCCTGGAGCATCCCTGGCATGAGGCCTGTGCCGACAGTTTCACGGATGAAGCGCGTGCGAATGCGGAATTCGAGGCCGGGCGCTTCCTTCACGCGGCGTCCTCAAAACCCCCTCAGCCCCAGTCGCATTATGGCGAGGCAATCATTCCGCGAAATTACATCATCAAGGCATGGGGCGGACTGTTCCGTCTGATCGAATACATGGACAATCCCGTCCGGTTGCCACAGGTCCTGATTGTGATGCAGAAGATCGGATAGTCATCGTTTGTCATGAAGATCTGACAGAGCGGGAGGGAAGGGACTTGAAAAAAACTGGCATCAGCATGGGATTGCTCGCAGTTCTTCTGGCCGCACCTTTTCCCAGCGTTTCTGCCGAACCGGAAGAAACTGTCACCGTTACCGGCCAGCACGCCATGCGTGTCGGGAGCTACAAGGGTATTTACCGGGTCTATGACCGGTTTGACCGCCTGCCGGAGAAGGCGGGGAAAAATCTGTCTCTGCACTTTCTGGGGGATATTTTGCCCGACCATGCCGTGCCGTCCGAAGCGCGGGTCGTGCTGCATGCCAAAGAGGGCGATATTCCGCTTTTCACTGGTCAGGACCGGGAGATGCACTTCCCGCGTTCAGAGGCCCTTCTGGCAGAAAATCCTCCAGTTCTGCTGACCCTGCCGTCCAACCGGAAGGTCCAGCTTGAGCTGGCGATCGAGGTCGATCCTCTCCCGGCGCCGTCTTTCACGAAAGAAGAGGCTGCGGGGTGGCTTGGCCAGATCAATGCCGCAATCCGCGATTTTTTTGGCGTGATTCTCGCCTTTCTGGCGCCTGATGCGCACCGGTTGAAGGTTGATGTCGCCCCCGGAGCGCGTTTTGAAGCCGTGGAAAACGGAACGCCGAGGCTTCTGGTCGATAATCAGGGTGTCGTGCCCTATACATTCATTCTCCGCCCGCAGGATTATCAGGACGGAACCGTGTTTCGCTCCGACAGGCCGTTTTCCATGATCCGCGTGAAGATTCCGACTGATGAATTTTTCACGCTCAAGCGTAAAAACTGATGCGGGATTTGACAGATGGATCGTGAGGACGCATCACGCGGAACCTTAAATTCACTGCCAGCAGGGGGATCCATGTCGGTTCACGCGTTCGTCTTTCCGGGACAGGGGAGCCAGTCCGTCGGGATGGGGCAGGCCCTTCACGAGGCTTTTGCATCCTCGCGCGCCGTTTTTCAGGAAGTGGATGAGGCGCTTGGCGATCATCTGTCGCGCCTGATGTTCGCTGGTGATGCGGATGAACTGACACGGACCGAAAACGCCCAGCCCGCTCTCTTCGCGGTCTCGCTGGCTGCCGTGCGTGCTCTGGAAAGCGAAGGCGGCTTCAAACTGGCGGACAAGGCGGCTCTGCTGGCTGGGCATTCGCTGGGTGAGTATTCCGCGCTGGCCGCTGCTGGCACGCTTGGGATTGCGGAAGGTGCGCGTCTGCTGCGTCTACGTGGGCAGGCCATGCAGCGCGCCGTTCCGGCCGGGGAGGGCGGTATGGCGGCTCTTCTGGGTGTGGATGCGTCTCAGGCCCGTGCGATCTGTGATGAAGCCTCCCAAGGCGAGACGCTGGAAATCGCCAACGACAATGGCGGTGGTCAGATCGTTGTGTCCGGTGTGATGAGCGCAATTGACCGTGCCATTACCGTGGCCAAGGAACATGGCATCAAGCGCGCCGTTAAGCTGCCGGTCTCCGCACCTTTCCATTCGTCGCTGATGGCGCCTGCCGCACGCGAGATGGAAGATGCACTGGCGACCGCGACACTGAACGCACCGTCCGTTCCCGTCATTGCCAATGTCACGGCAGCCAAGGTGACCGATCCGGCAACCATTCGCGAACTTCTCGTGAAGCAGGTGACGGGCACCGTGCGCTGGCGCGAGAGCGTGCAGGCGATGGTGGCAATGGGTGTGACGAACATGCACGAGCTTGGTGCGGGCAAGGTCCTGTGCGGTCTGGCACGTCGTATCGCTCCCGAGTTGGCCACAAGCAATGCCGGAACGCCTGCCGAAATCGAAGCCCTGCTCAAGACCCTTTAAGGACCACCGATCATGTTCTCTCTTACCGGCAAGACGGCCCTCGTAACGGGCGCATCAGGCGGCATTGGTGCCGCGATCGCCCGCCAGCTTCACGCGCAGGGCGCGACGGTCGTGCTCAGCGGCACGCGCGAAGCGGCCCTTCAGGAACTGGCCGACAGCCTGGGCGAGCGCGCCCATATCGCCGTCGCCAACCTGTCCGATCCCGCCGAGGCCGACGGTCTCGTGGCCAAGGCCGAAGCCGCTGCTGGCGCTCCGCTGGACATTCTGGTCAACAATGCCGGTCTGACGCGCGATACGCTGGCCATCCGCATGAAGGACAGCGACTGGTCGCAGGTTCTGACCGTCGATCTGGAAAGCCCGTTCCGTCTGGCCCGCGCTGCGCTCAAGGGTATGCTGCGCCGTCGTGCGGGGCGGATCATCTCGATCGCCTCCGTGGTGGGAACGACGGGCAATGCCGGTCAGGCCAACTACGCCGCCGCCAAGGCAGGCATCGTGGGCATGAGCAAATCTCTGGCGCAGGAAGCCGGTCCGCGTGGTGTCACGGTCAATGTCGTGGCACCCGGTTTCATCGAAACGCCGATGACGGATGTGCTGCCGGAAGCGGTCCGCGAAAAGCTGGTTGGCTCCATTCCGCTCGGTCGGATGGGGAATACTGGTGACGTGGCGTCCGCAGTGGTATATCTGGCTTCCGAAGAGGCAGCATGGGTCACGGGTACGACCCTGCATGTCAATGGTGGCATGGCGATGGTGTGAATGCTTGGCCTTTTTGGTTAAAGCATGCTAATCGCGCGCTGCTTTGCCCGGCCTGCTGAAGGCTGATGTCCGGTTCTTCCGGTGGCAACGCCTCCCCTTCAACGGGGGCGGCCCTGCTCTGGAGGAACCACTGGGCTTCCGGACTGGCAGGCGGCAGTACGAGTTTTGATGTAACGCACCGGACGGGCAACAGGGTCCCGGATGGGCATAAGGAACGAACAGATGAGCGACATTGCTGACAAGGTAAAGAAGATCGTTGTCGAGCACCTCGGTGTGGACGAAAGCAAGGTAACGCCGGACGCGTCGTTCATCGACGATCTGGGCGCAGACAGCCTCGACACGGTCGAGCTGGTCATGGCTTTCGAAGAAGCCTTCTCCGTTGAGATCCCGGAAGATGCAGCCGAGAAGATCGCAACCGTCAAGGATGCCATCGACTACATCGAAAAGCAGAAAGCAGCCTGAGGCCAGTCCTCAAGCTGACCGGGGACGGTTTTCCGGTCCCGGATTCCCACCCCCTTCAGGGGTGGAAGACCAGCCGGGTCCTGTCATGAGGCCCGGCTGCAAGACCCGGACATAACGTGAGACAAGAGGCATCGATGAGCGGGACTGCAACTAACGGGCGGCGTGTCGTCGTAACCGGTATCGGTGTTGTCAGCCCACTGGCTGTGGGCGCGGAACTGACCTGGAAGCGGCTGATCGAAGGGCAGTCCGGCATTGGCCGGATCACGCATTTCGATCCCTCCGAACTTCCTGCCCAGGTCGCCGGACAGGTTCCGGATGGCCCGACGGCGGAAGGTGGTCTCACGTTGTCCGACTGGGTGCCGGTCAAGGACCAGAAGAAGATGGATCGCTTCATCCATCTGGGCCTTGCCGCAGCCATTCAGGCTGTCGAGGATTCAGGCTGGAAGCCTGAGGACGAAGACGATCGCTGCGCCACGGGCGTGATGATCGGCTCGGGGATCGGCGGTCTTCAGACAATTTATGACGGCTCCCTGACGGTTTCGAGCGGCAAGGCCCGCCGTCTGTCGCCGTTCTTTATTCCCTCGGCCCTGATCAATCTGATTTCCGGTCATCTTTCGATCCGTTACGGCTTCAAGGGACCGAACCATGCGGTCGTGACGGCCTGCGCGACGGGCGTTCACGCCATCGGCGACGCCTCGCGTCTCATCCAGTATGGTGATGCGGATGTCATGATTGCCGGCGGTGCGGAAGCTGCGATCTGCTCGCTCGGCATTGCCGGGTTCTGCTCGGCACGTGCGCTGTCCACCGCTTCGAACGATGATCCGACCAAGGCCTCGCGGCCCTGGGACAAGGACCGCGACGGCTTCATCATGGGTGAGGGTGCCGGTGTAGTCGTGCTTGAGGAACTGGAGCACGCCAAGCGCCGCGGTGCGAAGATCTATGGTGAAATCGGCGGCTACGGCATGTCCGGTGATGCCCATCACATCACGGCTCCGGCTGAAGGCCATGAAGGTGCGTTCCGTGCCATGAAGGCCGCGCTGCGCAACAGCGGTGGCCTGACCACGGCCGATATCGACTACGTCAACGCCCACGGCACCTCCACCATGGCGGATGACCTTGAACTGGATGCAGTCGAGCGCTTCTTCGGCGAGGACGCCAAGCGTCTGGTCATGTCCTCCACGAAGTCGGCCATTGGCCATCTTCTGGGGGCGGCCGGTGCGGTTGAGGCGATTTTCTGCCTTCAGGCCATCCGTGACGGCGTCGTGCCGCCCACGTTGAACCTGGACAACCCCGCACGTGAAAGCGTGATCGACCGCGTGGCGCATGTCGCCCAGCAGCGGAAGATCGACGTCGCCCTGTCCAACAGCTTCGGCTTTGGCGGGACGAATGCGAGCATCATCCTCAAGCGCTTCAAGGGCTGAGGAAGGGTTCGTTTCCCATGTCTGAAGGTCAGTCTGACGGCGAGGAACCGCGGAAGCTCGTTCTTCCTCCAAAGGCTGGCCGCAAGCTGGCGCTCTTCGGAGCGCCGCTGCTCCTCGTGGCCGGACTGGTCGCGGGATATGGTCATTACACCGATCCCGGTCCGCTACAGGACCAAAAGACTTTCGTTATCCCGCACGGCAACAATGCCCGTGTGACAAAAGCCCTTCAGGATGATGGAATTCTTTCCCCGACCTGGGCCTCCGGTACTTTTTTCCGGATTGCCGCTTTCCTGACACATCGCAACGGCCAGATTCATGCGGCGGAACTCCAGTTTCCCTCTCGCGTCTCGGTCGCGCATGTTCTTGAGATCCTGCGTCACGGCAAGCCTGTTTCCCACCAGGTAACAGTGCCTGAGGGACTGACGGCGCTTAAAATTACAGCTATTCTGGACAAGGCCCCGGCCCTGAGTGGTGATCTGCCGGCATTGGCGGAAGGGACGGTTTTTCCGCAAACTGTCTCCTATGTCTGGGGCACGTCGCGTCAGGCCTTGGCCGAAAAATTGCAGAAAATGATGGCGACCAGGCTGGCCGCAGCATGGGACGGGCGCAATGTCGAGGCGCTGGACGGACTGATCCAGTCTCCGGAGGAGTTGCTGGTTCTGGCGTCCCTGATCGAGCGTGAGACGGCAGTACCGTCCGAGCGGCCCATGGTGGCGCGCGTGTTCCTGAACCGTCTGAAGCTGGGAATGCGGCTGCAGACGGACCCCAGCGTGATCTACGGGCTCAGCAACGGTGTGGGAACGCTTGATGCGCCTCTGACGCATGAGGACCTGCAAACGCCGGGGCCGTATAATACCTATCTTCAGGCCGGATTGCCCCCTGGACCCATCTGCTCACCCGGGCAGAGTTCTCTGGATGCGGCGGCGCATCCGGCTGATGGCAAAATGCTGTATTTTGTGGCGACAGGATCGGGCGGGCATAATTTCGCCGAGACCCTTGCCGATCAGGATAAAAATATCCGCGCCTATCGCGCACATCTGACTGCGACACCGCAGAACCCGGACTGAAGTCCCGCCCTCCGGCAAGAGGACGGGACGGCGTATCAGTGCTTCAGCGGCGCGAGGCTCTGGCTCTGGACACCTGCGGCCTGCGCCGAATAGGGGCGGGAGGCATCATAGGTCGTGGGATAGGGGCTGTTGCCCACAACGTCCTGCGCGGCCGTGTTACGGGCTGTAGTGGCCGCCTGCGTCACACGGGACGAGACCGTGGAAGCTGCCGGAGTCTGGGCAACCGACATCAGGGCGCGGCGTAGCGGGTCGGCAGACGGGTTGTTGACGCGCATCGTCACGACGATGTCCTCGGGACCGACCGTCTGGTTGTAATAGGCGCGGTTTGCACCGCTATCGACGGTCAGTTTCGAGCCGCCCAGAGCCGCACCGGCATAGAGACCCTCGTTTTTCTGAGCGGCGTAAATGTCGGTGTTGTGCGCGCCGGCCGTACTGTTTTCCAGACCCGTGCCAATGCTGGCGAAGGAGGCGGAGGCGGAGGCATCAAACTTGAACTGGCTGTCCAGAATGGCCTGAATGCCGCGTTGAGACATGATGAACAGGATGGTTTCAGCGCTCTGGACGCCGACCTGTAATCCCAGCGACGCCGTGCTCAGGCGATAGAAAGCCGGATCGGACCAGGACCCGCGGGCATCGCGGCTGAGCAGCAGGCAGCGACCGCCGGAGCCGCCGATCCCGAATGACATGTTCAGCACGGACGGGCAGACCATGACGGCCTTCGCTTCCGCGAGGAGTTTCTGCGAGCGCGACTGGGGGGTGGTCCCCGCGAAGAGATCCTGAACAGCCAGTGTCGCGCGATCAACGATAAGCTGCTGCTGGCTGGCAGTGGTCTGGGGTGCGTCGGAGCAGGCCGACAGGGCAATGCAGCCCGAAGCGACGAGCGTGGTGGTACGCAGGAGACCGGACAGGGTCATGGAAGATACCTTCTGCAGTCATCGAAAAGATGTTTCCCGCACTATGCGCCAAATGCGGCCAAATCACGAGTGCGGGGGGAGGGAGATGTCAGATTTCCATGTCAACGGCGGCTGAAAGAGCCTGTGCCACGCCGGGTGCGGCTGCAAGGATTGTCGCCCCGCCCGTCAGGCCGCCAGTCTGGAGGAAGGGCGAGACGGCCGCGCCGGACTCCGCGAGAATGGCCAGTGCGGCGGCCACATCCCAGAGCTGGATGACAATTTCCAGATAGCCGTCGGAGCGACCGCATGCCACATCCGCCAGAGCCAGCGCGCCGGACCCGCCAGAGCGCGGCATGGCACCCAGCGCCATGATGGCTGCGATCTTTTCGTTGAAAGTTTCGGCAGGAACGCGGGAGGACCAGCCCATTTCGATCATGGCCTCCTGCGTGTTGGTGATGGGAGACGCCTTGATGGGCTTGCCGTTCAGGAACGCGCCCTTGCCTTTGCTGGCCGTGAAGACTTCACCCAGCGCCGGGGCTTCAATCACACCCGCAACAGGTTCGTCGCCTTCCAGAAGACCGAGGGAGACACACCAGCGGTCCCGGCCACGGGCGTAGTTCGATGTGCCGTCGATCGGGTCCACGACCCAGCGGAAGCGGCCCTGGCGGGTGGCGCCGTTTTCTTCGCCCTGAAAACCGTCTTCGGGGAAAAGCTCCTGAATGCGGCGGCTGACGAGGGCTTCGACGGCGCCGTCCGCTTCGGTCAGATAGTCCTGCCGTCCCTTGAGAGTTCCGCTCGGGCCACCGGGGGCCGGGCGCAGGGAGAGGGCCAGCTGAGCTGCGTCGCGGACGACGCTGCGGGCGGCTTCTAGGCGGACGGCAATCGGATCAAAGGTCATGGAACAGTCCTATTCAGCGCGTCGTGCGGCGCGGAGGGATGAGGTGATGGCGGGGTCTTCAAGGCTCATGAGACGGCTGGCGGCTGTTGTCGCGAACAGATGCAGCAGCGTCCGCCTCCGGGCAGGAGCGAGTCTGTGGAGCGCGGGTTCGCGGATGATCGTACATTCTGCCAGAACGCCGTCGCGCAGGGCAGGGGGGACGGCGCTGACGCTGACGACGATCAGACCCACGTCCGGCGGGATAAGCGCCGCGGGAAAAGCATCATCCACTGCGAAAAACAGACGGTCGGACCAGTCGCGGTATTCGGGCCATTTCTGATCGGTCTGAAAATCACGCAGGCCGGACTTGATCTCGATACAGGTCAGGGAGTGGTCGGGCAGAAGCGCCATCACGTCTGCGCGACGGCCTGCGGCGGGAAGGGAGAATTCATTGATGGCCGCCCAGTTCATCGTCCGGCACAGGCCGAGAACGGCGCGCCGGATGGCCAGTTGCGTTTCGGGCAGACCGCAGGTGATGTCTGCGGGAATTGCGGAAAGAGCCTCACTCATGGTTCCATCCTGCCCCGATCTGCGCTCTACGTCTGCCCCGGCAGATATTTTTTGAAGCTGTATTTTTGCGGAAGGAGTGCCTCATGCCATTTCTGCGGACGGATCACTGGCGATGCGCCATCGTTCATGCGCCTCTGGTGGAGCTTGTCGAAGCGGCCAGCCTGAACGGTTTTCCCATCACGACACTGCCTGACATCGGAGACCATCGTTTTCTGGCGGACCCTTTCGGCCTGTGGCGGGATGGAAAGCTGCATGTCTTTGCCGAAGCCTTCGATTATCGGCATCCGAAAGGCACGATCGACGTTCTGATCTATGACGGTACGGGGCGGATGCTGTCGCGCGAGAGCGTTCTGGAAGAGCCCTGGCACCTGTCTTACCCCTTCGTGTTCGAGCATGAGGGCGAGGTTTTTATGTTGCCCGAAGCAAGCGCTTCCGGGCGTCTCTCGCTCTATCGTACGAAGTCGTTCCCGCGGGAATGGGAGCGGGTCGAAGCGTTCGATTTCCCCGAAGCGGCAATCGACGCAACCCCTCTTCATTATGCCGGTCGCTGGTGGATGTTCTGGACTCCTGCGGGCAGCAAGGTCGAACGTCAGAGTCTGCTGAACATTTCCGTGGCCGATACGCTGACGGGGCCATGGAAAAACCTCGGACTTTTCCTGAACGACCGTGCGGGAGCACGTCCGGCGGGGACGCCGGTCGTGATGGATGGAAAGATCATCCTGCCGACGCAGGACTGTCAGGGCACCTATGGGCGGGGCATTCGGCTGCTGGAAATTGAGGGGCTGGAGTGTGAACTGCCGAAAGTCACGCCCGGGCTTACGGTTTCCATCCCAGCCACCCTGCGTCGGCGCTTCCCGGACGGCATGCACACGCTCTCCGCAGCCGGGCAGGTGACGCTGATCGACGTCAAGAAAATCGGACTTGGCCCGAAACGGGACCTTCTGAACATGAAGCGCCGGATTTTCGGCGCCTGACGAACACGCATTCCGGGTGTTCAGAAGCCCGGAATGCGATCCAGTACGGCGTTCCCATTGCGGGTGAAGGCTTCCGGCCCGAAGCGTTCCAGAACCCGTTTGCGGGAGCGTTCGCCCATTGCTGCCAGATCGGCGGGTCTGCCGATCAGGTCCGCCAGAGCGGCTGCGAGGGCCGGGGCATTGTCGAATGGCACGATGCGTCCCGTCTCTCTGTCGAGAATGCTTGATGGCAGCTCCCCGGCAGGAGTTGCGACAACCGGCAGTCCGCAGGTCATGGCTTCATGCCCTGCGACACACATCCCTTCCCAGTGCGACGACTGGACGTAGAGGTGCAGGGTTTTCAGGAAATCCAGAGGCTTTGACGTATAGCCCGGAAGGTCGATCGGCAGATTGCCGGCCGTGATACGGGCCTGAAGCGCGCCATGCAGAGGGCCGTCGCCTGCAATCTGAAGACGAAACGGCGGCAGGTCGGGGTGATCCTTCAGCAGGGCCACAGCCTCGCAGAGGATGTCATAGGCCTTGACCGGATTCAGTCTTCCCAGCGAGCCGACGCGTACGATTTCGCCCTCTTTCCACGGTGTTGCGATGGGCGCGTCAGGGTCTGCGCGGAAAATGGGCCAGGCCACGAAATTATCGCTTAGGCCGAGCTCTTTTGCGGCGAAGGTGATGACAGACTGGGAGTCTGCGACCCAGAGCGTGGTGTAGGGACGGCACAGCCGGAGAAGAAACGCATTCGACTTCTTGAGGCGTCCGCAATGCTGCCAGTGGACCGTCGGAGTCTTGCGGCGTAGGGCGACCAGTTGTCCCAGAAGCGTAGCGCGGCTGAGTGACGTCCAGATCAGGTCGGGCTGAAACGCCTCCATCTCGTCGCGCAGCCAGCGATATGCCACGATATGGTCGCGCGTCGTGCCTTCACGGACGCGGACGGGAATGCCTGCGGCTTCGAGCAACGGAATGGCGAGGCCGTCCTTGCGGGCCAGCGCGAAGACGGTCACATCCCCGCCGCGTGCTTTCAGCACGGACACGATATCCGGAATGGGAAGCTGTGCGCCGCCACATTCGAGCGAATTGATGATGTAGGCGATTTTCATGGGGTCGTCTGGGCCAGAATCTGTTCAGCCAGCGTCAGGTCGGAGGGTTTGTCCACATCGACCGCTGCACGGCCGTCCGACAATGTCACCAGCCGGACATTGGCTCCGGTGAGTGTCTGGATGCGACGGCACAGGGCTGCGGAGTTGAGCGTGCGCGTCACGGCGCGCAGCAGCGTGCCGAGGCCCAGCGTCAGAGCCATCCGGAGCGGGCGCTTGCGGTTCTGCTGAAGGCGCTTCCAAAGTTCGATGACGTTCCGGCCTTTAGGGGTGCCGATCAGGAACAGGTTGCAACCTGAAAAACTCATGTCCGACAGGTGGATGTAGGTGCGTTTCGTGCCGGGAACGTCGCGCTCAACCGTCGCGCGGAGTGCGACACCAGCCGCCAGATCGCAGCCCTGTGCCTTGGCGAGGAACTCCTGGATCCATTCCGGGCGCAGAAGCGCGTGATCGGCCGTCGTCACCAGACAGGGCGTGCCGATCTGCGCGATGGCTTCGGCCACGCTTTCGCTGGGGGAGGAGGCGGAGCGCAGGACCCTGGCATTGCCTGCGAGGTCCCTGATGCAATCCGGGTTTTCGATGCTGATCGTAACAGGGCCGAGGCCGGGTGTGCGGGCGATGGTGGCGAGCACGCGGGCCAGCATGGGCTGACCTGCGACGGGAAGAAGCGCCTTGTGGGAGACCTGCCCGAGTTTTGCGAGAACATCATTCTCGCCGTCCCGGGAGCCGGCGAGGACCAGAACCGGAAGGCTCATGCGGCGCGGTTACGGTCTGGTGTCGTGCGGGATGAGGCCGGACGGGCCCCGTCCGGGCGATCTTTCGGCGGCGAGCCGGTCAGGTCCATGACCCACGGATAGCGGTGTGCTTCTTCAATGTCGTAGCCAAGATTGAACACATGCTTGCTGCGGGGCCGGTCGCGCGCTTCACGGTAGAAGCTGCTGAACAGACGGTCAGGCACATAGTTTGTGATGCCGTAATTGCCGTCTTCGTCATGGAAATGATGCAGGACGTGCAGTTGCTTGATGTCCGCTACCCATTTCCAGCGCGGCTTGTAGGCCAGATGCTGGATGCAGTGGAAGAATTCATAGATGCAGGTCATGATCAGCGCGGTCGAAAGGGCGCAGAACGCACCGCTCCACCCTGCGATTAGACCACCGATCGGCATCGTGATGATGGCCATCGTCGGCACTGTGTTCAGCGGGGAGCCGAACAGAACGTCCAGAAGATGCGGGTCCTGATGATGGTCGAAATGGATGCGCTTCCACAGGGAGGCGGTCCAGTGGTTGCGATAGAGCCAGCGTCCGTGAAGGATGAAACGGTGGATCGCATACCAGGCCAGCGGGTAGACCACGATCACGACGGGGACGGGGATGAGCGTCATCCACAGACTGGTCGAGAAATGTATGGCCGCCCAGGCAGCGCCCGCGATCAGGGCGAAATAGAGCAGGATCGTCGGATAGGTCAGATAGGCGAACCAGAGCTGGGAGAGGTTCATCTTCCCCAGATCAAAGCTGCGGCCAGTCCGGATGGCGGACATGTTGCGCCACGGTGCAGTGAAAGTGCTCATCGTTCCTCCATCCGCAGGATCCAGGTCAAACCCAGAAGGGCGCCAAGCAGCGGCCCGACGCTGACAGCCAGCGGTGCTGGCAGCGTGCCTGCGTTTCCCAGTGCGGAAATCATTCCCTGCAGGATGACGAAGCCCATTCCGGCGCCAAGAACATACACCGGAAGCGGATTTCGAAGTCCTGCCCGAGGAGGGATATAGATCACCGGCAGCGTCAATAGAAGCATTACTGCAATTTCAAGCGGTAAAATCATGCCGCCAAAGAGGGCCATACGGTATGTGGCCCGTGGCAGACTTGCAGGGGCGCCCCTGTGCAGAATGGCGCTGATCTGACCCGGGGTGACGAAAGCCCCGTTCTGGGACAGCGTCATGATGGTGGACGGGGTGGCGGGAATGATGAAGGTGCTGTCGCCTCTTGTGACATTCACGAACGACTTGTCTTCGGAAAGGGAAAGATCCTGGGCCCCATCCGGGTGCCACCGGCCCTGTGTGTAGGTCAGGGTATTCGTATGTTCGGTTCCGGTCAGTAGTCCTGTGGCATCACGGTGATAGATCGTCACATCCCGCAGGAAATATCCGCCCTGGGCGATCTGTCCGATCCGCACCAGCGTTGGCCCTGCGCGAAACCACAAAATGTCGTCTTCAGGCTGTCCGTCCTGCCCGGCCAGAGGGTCTGTCCTGTTCCACCATGTGGTGAGGGCATTTTCACAGGCGGGGACCAGCCAGTACTGGGCGCAGGTTCCGCAGAGACCGACAATCAGGACGGCGGGCAGAAGCAGGCGATACAGCGCAGGTGTCGAAAGTCCGGCCGCACGCAGGGCGGAAATTTCGCTCGACAGCGTCATCTGCGTGAGGAGAAAAAGCGCGCCAACCATGAAGGCCAAAGGCAGGATGTCGATGCTCAGCGCCGGCAGATGCAGGAACGCAAATGTCAGGATCCCCCGGATCCCGAGATGCCGGTTCAGGATCGGCGTCGTCTTCTCCATGAGGGCCAGAATTTCCAGCAGGGAGACGAGCACGACACCGCACAGTACGAACCGGCCCAGCAGGGCCCGGTTGAGCGCCTTGATGAGCACGAAGCGCGGCATGGAAGACTGGGAGCCGCTCATGCTACAGCCCGTTTCAGCAGGCGACGGCGCCAGGAACCGCGGGACCGACGCAGCAGGGCCGCGAGACAGCCCAGACAGAACAGCGCTTCAGGCACCCAGATTGCCAGCCAGATCGGCAGACGGCCCGTTGAGGCGAGGCTGTGACCGAACATCAGGGTCTGGTCAAACCCGATCAGGATGACGGCAACTGCGATCAGACCCCAGACGGATTTGCGCCGTCGTGCGCTGATGGCCAGCGCGACCGCCAGTGGAGGAATGAAGGGAATGGCGATGGCGCGGGCCATGCGGAAGTCCATTTCAGCCCGGAGCGTACGGTATTCGATACCCGGCAGGCCGTAGCGCAGATCATGGGCCAGTTCGAGCAGGGTCAGTTCACGTTCGTCCGCTCCGCGTGATCGGAAAGCGGTTTCCTTGTCTGGCCGGTCGATGACGCGGACAACATGCTCGAAATGCGTGACCGTCGGCTTGTGGGGATGGGTGGCCTGAAACGGATCGTCCACGATTTCTCCGTTCCACAGGTCGAGGCGCGTGCTGCGCGTCTTTTCCGAAATGGTCAGCGCGCCGGTCTGTGCCGTGATGATGTGGGCGACGCCACTGGCACTGACTTCGCGGATAAAGACCCGTCTGAGTCGGGTGCCCGCATGGCTGACACTGTCCGCGGTCATGACGGCCTTGCTGGAGGTGGAGGCGAACATTCCGGCCTGAAGATGGGGCGCCCAGCCGGTATGTTCCGCGAAATAGAAGCCCGCGCGATAGTCATACCGGGCAACGGGCTGGATATAGCCGTACAGGAACACGCTTGCCGCCCCGAGAAGCAGGCCGACGATCATGAAGGGACGGCTGATCCGCATGAGCGAGACGCGACCGGCCTGCAGGGCGTCGATTTCGTTGTTGTCGCTCATGCCGCGAACGGTGAGGAACACTGCGATGCACAGCGCCGCAGGCAGGGCGATGCCAAAATAATGAGGCAGCAGATCGGTCAGAAGCGCAATGCAGGTCGCAAGTGAACTGCCTGCGGAGGCGAGATAATCGAAAAGCGACAGCAGGCGCTCGAGAAGCAGGGCGACCAGCATCGCCAGAAGCGCGATCGCAAACGGCGGCGCCATCTGTGTCAACAGATAGCGGTCCAGAATATGGGCCCGCTGTTTCACGCGTCTGTCCTTCCTGCCTGTTTCCGCCCGGAGCGTTCTTGCCTGGACCGTTTCCAAGAGGCCCGTTCGCTGACCGAACCATCCAGCCGGTGACGGGCCAGATCAATGTGCCAGCCCCCTTCATATGGGTGGATTGTCAGATGATTCCAGCAGGCCTGCCGGTGAGGGCGTTCATCCGTAAGGGAGGCCGAGGCCACGCCCAGCAGGGGAATGTCCGTTCCGGCGATATGGGTCAGCGTCGCATCATGGGAATGACCATGCAGAACGATCTCCGCTCCGGTCCGCCGCAGGAGGGCGGCAACCTCACGATGGTCCAGCAGGGATTTGCGCCAGGGGACAAGGCCGCGCTTCGGCGGATGGTGGATCATCACGACCCGGCACAGTCCCTCCTGTCCAAGGTGCTCCAGCAGGGCTTCGAGGCGCTCCCGCTGCCTGCGGCCGACGCGGCCATACGCCATGAAGGGTGCTGTGGGTATGCCGGAATTGACACCGACAATCGCAATGCCGTTCTGGATGCGCACATACGGGTATTGCCGCGCGGACCAGTGTTCCCACTGGCTCAGCCCCACGGAAGCTGGTTGCCGGACCATGCAGTCATGATTGCCGGGGATCACAAGGGCCGGAGCGGGCAGCGCTTCCAGCCAGCGGGCGGCCTCGGCAAATTCGTCAGGCGTCCCGAAATTGGTCAGATCCCCGCTCACGAGGATCGTATCCACGCCGGTGTGTCCGATATCCTTCACCAGTGCGGCGCAGGTCTGCGCAAGATGGACGTACTGGCGGTGTTTTTTCCAGGACAGGAGACTCAGGGCGCGCTTGTTGAGCGCAGCGCGCCAGTGAACGGCCGGCGGGGGCAAATGCGGGTCTGAAATATGGGCCAATGTGACATGAGGCGTTGTGACAGGGGACGTGTGCCGCGATGCGAGGGGATCTGCGGGCAGGTCAGGGGTCATGATCAGAAAGAGGCCTTGTCAGTATCCACGCCATGAACCGGCGCCCGGGACTGCCGGAATGTGCCGTTCTGGCAGTTCCATCATAGCCGTGCTAGACCCGCCCGCATAGCCGAACGCCATATGAAGATTGCCTCCCCAGTGCGCATAGCCTTGATCCATAATGCCCGTAGCCGGAGAAACCGCCGGAACGGTTCCAGTTTTGCTGTCGAGGCCCAGGCCCTTCTGGGGAAGGATTTCGTTCCCTCCGACAGCCGGGAAGGGACCACTGACCATGTCCGCCAGCTTTGCGAGCGGGGGATCGACACCATCATTATTGATGGCGGAGACGGGACGGTCAGCACAGCCCTGACCGCTATTGCGCGCGCTTATCCCGCAGACCGCCTGCCAGATATCGTGGTTCTGGCGTCTGGCAACACGAATCTGATTGCCAGCGACGTGGGGTTTGGTCTGCGTGGCATGGACGCAATCCGCCGCCTGAAGGCAGGCGCTCTGCGCTCCAGCATCCGCACGCCCGTTCGCCTTTCCTGGCCCGGAACCGACCGCATGCCCGTACTTGGGCTTTTCGGGGGATGTGCCGGATTTGCGCGGGCCGTCCGCATCGCCCATTCGCCAACGGTGCTGCGTTTTGCACCGCATGATCTGGCCGTAGGGATCACCCTTCTGACCACGTTCGTCAGTCTCATGTTCCGCAAAAGCCGCGAAGCCTGGCTCCGGGGAGATCCGCTGCGGATCGAAACAGGCGGACATGTCTATGACGGGCAGAGCTTCATGTTTCTGGTGACGGGGCTGTCGTGCCTGTCACGCGGGATCTGGCCGTTCTGGGATGCCGAACCCAATGTGGAGGGGCTTCGGTATCTGGATGTCGGCGCACAGCCTGACAGTCTTTTGCGGGCCACATGGGCGCTTTTGTGCGGTCGCGCGCCACGCTGGCTGCGTCGTCACCCCGATTATGTCAGTGGTCGTACGGACGATATGACCCTGGTGACGGAAAGCGATTTCGTACTCGACGGAGAGGTTTTCAGTGCCGCGCCGGATGGCGTATTGAGACTGGAGCGTGCGCCCAGCTTCCGGTTCCTTCATGCCTGATGCGCTCGAACAGCGCCTGATCGCTGAACTGACAACCCCCGTCGATCCGGGTGTCAGCGCCTTCGCTGATGCTTTAGCCCGTGCCTGCCCCGAACTGCCTCTTGGCGTGCTGTTTTACGGCTCGCTTCTGCGCAAGGCCGATCCGGATGGCATTCTTGACTTCTATATTGTCACCGAAAATGCAGAAGGATTTTCAGGCGGCCTGATCGCCCGGACCGGAAACCTCGTGCTGCCGCCCAATGTGCGGTATTCGGAATTCCGGTATCAGGACCGCGTTCTGCGTGCAAAGATCGCAGTGCTCTCCCGTGAGCAGTTTGCTGCCCGCACCAGTCTTGGAGCCTTGGACACGACGATCTGGGCCCGTTTCTGTCAGCCGGTCCGGCTGGTCTGGGTGCGCGGACCGGAAAGTGCGGACAGTCTTCTCACTCTGATTGCGGGATGTGTGACGACGGCGTCATGCTGGGCTGCCCTGTTGGGGGCGCCTTCCATGACGGCGCTGGAGTTCTGGAAAACCCTGTTCGCCCATACGTATGCGTCCGAACTTCGGGTTGAGAAAAAAGGGCGCGGCAACAGCATTCTGGAAGGACAGGAGGCGCGTTATGCGGCCCTGCTGCCGCTGGGATGGGCAAGGGGAGGGCTTCAGTTCTCCGCTCATGGCGACGCCCTTGAGCCTGTTCTGAGTGTGGCCCTGCGCCGAAAAGCCGCCCGCCGCTGGGCGCTGGTACAGACATCCGGTCGTCCGCGGAACGTCGCCAGACTGCTGAAAGCAGCTTTCACCTTTGAAAACGGCGCGTCTTATCTAGCATGGAAAATACAGCGCCATACCGGTTTCGACATGCAGTTGTCGCCCTTTGAAAGCCGACATCCGCTTGTGATGCTGCCACGGCTTTTGTGGCGTGCGCGAAAACTGTTGGACCGTTCAAAAACATAAAAAAGGGGGATCCGTTGGATCTCCCTTTTTTATGGATTACAGCCCGAAATGTCTGGCGACTTCGCCGAAGACAACAACCGCGCGGTCGATTTCCTCAGGCGAATGGGCGGCCATGACCGAACAGCGCAGCAGGGGCCGGTTGTCAGGCGTTGCCGGCGGCAGTGAGAGGTTCACATAGACGCCGTTTTCCAGCAGCGCGTTCCAGAAGGCGACGGCCTGATCCACGGTTTCGAGCGTCACTGCGACGACTGGCGAAACATGCTCGCCGGTCTTGAGGCCGGCTTTCTGAAGCCCGGCATGCAGACGCGCCGCATTGTCCTGCAGCTTCGTCCGCAGTTCCGGACGCTCCTGCATGTCCTCGAGTGCTGCCATGGTGGCGGCAATGATCTCGGGGGGAAGAGACGCCGTGAACATGTAAGGCCGTGAGCACAGACGCATCAGGTCCACGCCATCGTGGTTTGTGACGCAGTAGCCGCCGACGGTGCCAAGCGACTTGGAGAAGGTGCCGACCACGAAGTCGATTCCGTCCTCGCAGCCCTGAACTTCCGCAACGCCACGGCCATTCGCGCCCATGACGCCGAACGAATGGGCTTCGTCAGCCATCAGATAGGCGCCGTGGCGCGTCTTGATGTCGACGAATTTATCCAGCGGGGCGACATTGCCCGTCATGGAATAGATGCCCTCGGCGACGATCAGCTTCGCGCCCGGATGATCCTTCAGGCGCGCCAGACGCTTCTCCAGATCGACCGGATCGTTGTGGCGGAAGCGGATGACCTGTGCGCCCGACAGTTTTGCGCCGTCATAGATGCTGGCATGGCTGTCCGCATCGAGCAGCAGGATGTCGTCCTTGTTCACAAGCGCCGAAATCGTGCCGAGATTGGCCTGATATCCGGTGGAGAACACCATGCAGTGCTTGCGACGGAAGAATTCGGCCAGGCGGGCTTCCAGCTTGCGATGTAGTCCAAAAGTGCCGTTTGCGATGCGCGAGCCCGTCGTGCCGACGCCCATCGTCTCCGCCGTTTCCACGGCGGCTTCGATGGCTTTTTTCGACTGGCTGAGACCAAGATAGTTGTTGGTCCCGAACAGGAGCGTTTCGCGGCCTTCGATGATGCCGACGCTGGCGGAAACCGGCCGCTCGATCACGACTTCGAACGGATTGCGCGGTGACGTCGCCGTCAGGGCGCCATAAGCTTCGCGCAGTCCCGCATGTTTGGCGAAAATATCGATCACGCCTGGGCGACCTTCAGCGCATGCAGGCAGCCGGCCAGATCATTGATGGTGCGGATATCAGCCAGTTTGTCGAGAGGGACGGAGACGTCGATTTCGTCTTCGATTTCCATAACGAAATTCATGACGGCCAGGCTGTCAAAGGCAAGATCTTCGACAATCTTGCTGTTGCCATCGATGTCCCGGGGAACTTTCGGGTTGGCAAGCAGTTTCTCAATGATCATTGCGGAAATGTCGGTGACGCTGTCAGTCATGGACTTCAACTCTCGATGTCTGTGCAATCTTGGGCAAGCCTTATGCTCCAAACCCGTCCCGTTCGCCAGCCCTCTGTCTTTTCAGGCAGTCTGGCAATCGGGAACGGACAGGATTCAGGCGGCCGAAGACGTGGTTTCGGGCTGCTGGTCAAACTGCCCGGAGAGCAGCATGGTCTTGGCCCTGGCACGGGTCAGCTTACCGGAGGATGTCTGGGGCAGCGTACGGGGCGGAACGAGGATGACGTCGACATCCACCCCGTGCTGACGACGGAACAGACTCGTAACCTCGTCACGAAGCTGGTTGCGGCTCGCATCCTCGCTCGCGCGACACTGGACGAGGGCCACGATTTTTTCGCCTTCCTCGCCATCTACGGAGAACACGGCTACGTCACGCGATCGCAGGGTCGGGATCTCGCTTTCGGCGGACCATTCCAGATCCTGCGGCCAGATATTGCGGCCATTGATGATGATCAGGTCCTTGGCGCGGCCTGTAACGACGATCTGACCATTGAGGTGATAGCCAAGGTCGCCGGTATTCAGCCAGCCATCCGCATCGAGAACTTCTCCGGTCTCGTCAGGGCGGCGGAAATAACCGCACATCAGGCTTGGTCCACGGACATAGACGGTTCCAACCTGGCGGTCCGCCAGATCATGGCCTGCTGCATTCCGGACCTCGATCTGGTGATCGGGCAGAGCTGCACCACACAGTACAAACGTCCGCAGCGGGTGGGATGGGTCGTTGGAAGGCTCGGCAATGCCATCCTTCTCGAGACGGCGCAGATCAATGGTATCGGTCTGGATGCCGGTGTCGAGCGGTGCGAAGCTGATGGCGAGGGTCGCTTCCGCCATGCCGTAACTTGCAACAAAAGCGCTGGCCCGGAACCCGTTGGACGCAAAACGCTCTGCAAAGCCCTCAAGGATATGATGGCGGATCATGTCGCCGCCGATGCCGGCGATGCGCCAGCACGACAGGTCCAGATCGGCCTGACCGCTGCGGCGGGAGCAGAGTTCGTAGCCAAAAGACGGACTGTAGGCGATCGTCCCGCGATTGCGCGAGATCAGGTCCAGCCAGACATGCGGACGGCGGGCGAACTCACGGGTCGGCAGCAGGTCCACGGAAAGCTGGCAGGTCAGGGGCGTCAGGAAGAAGCCGACAAGACCCATGTCGTGATAGAGCGGCAGCCACGAGACGCAGCGGTCATCACGCGGGTCTTCGGCCGGATGAACGTGAAGGCCGTCCCGGGCAATGGCGCGGGCGTTGGCCATTCCGGCCGCCTGCGTGACCGAAACACCCATCGGAAAGCGCGTGCTCCCCGAGGAGAACTGGAGATAGGACAGGGCCGTCGGAGAGATTTCCGGCAGTTCGACGCGGGCCTCGGCATGTCGGTTAAGATCGGCAGGAGAGCCGCCGAACACCAGATCCAGCCCCTCCACGATGTCGCCGGTCCAGCTTCCGATCACATCGGGCACCACGACGGCACGGGCCGCAGCGCTCTGGATCATGCCACGCAGGGTCGCCACATAGCCGTCCTTGCCGCCAAAGGCGACGGGGAGGGGAAGTGGCGCCGGAACGAGGCCGGCATACTGGCAGCCGAAGAAAATCCGGGCGAAATCGCCGTCGCTTTCCGCAACGATCGCAACACGGTCGCCGGGCGTGAGGCCAAGACCCAGCAGACGACAGGCCATGGAGCGCGCCTGATCGCGAAGCACACGGTAAGGCAGAGCTTCGAGAAGCTGCCCCCGGCCGGAATAGATGTTAAATCCGCTCTCACCCTGCGCCGCGTAGTCGAGTGCGGCTGCAAAGCTGGGGAAATCTCCGTAACGTCGTTCCAGACCGGATCGGCTGGGCGTCGGGACGGGATTGGCGGTTGGGTTCTGGTTGGCCTCGGTCAAACCTGGACTAGCTCCGTTTGGATCACCTGACATCAGGCAGCCCTTTTCAGAAAATCGACGATTGCGTCCGCCGCAGCGGGAGCAGTGGGTTCATCACCCAGTGTTTCGAATGTCTCTAATACATATTGGCGCTGCGCCTCAAGAAAACGAGGATGCGTTTCGAAGGCATTCTCGATCTTGTCGCCCAGATCCAACACATTTTCTGTCACCGGCCCCAGCGTCCAGAACTGATAATCCGGGTCTCCGTGCCATTTTACGTGGTGGGCATTGAGAAACAGACAAGGACGTGGGCGGATCATGAATTCGGCCACCTGACTGCTGACATCCCCCAGATAGAGGTCTGCCCCCATCGTATAGGTCATGTCGATGCTCCGGTGGCTTCCGGGGTCGATCAGCATGTGCGGGAGATGCCCATACTGACGCTGCAATGCCTCGCCTTCCTCGCGACGGTTGTCGAAAAGACGGAAATGAGGCGCGAAAACAAGGTTATAGCGGTCCTGTCCGGCAAAGAACTTCAGAATCTGATGTCCCATTCCGGGCCAGGAAGACAGACGGCGTACGAAATGCGGATTATACAGGACTGTGGGCCGGTTGTTATTAAAAAGCTTCGGCCGCTTTGCATCCATGCGCCTCACGAGATCAAATTTGGCATAGGTGCCACGGTGATAGGCGCCGGGACGGATGATCCCTTTTTCCAGCATGCGCTGTTCCACCTTGCGTCCGGGAACCAGAAGGAAATCAAACCTGCCAAGATGGCTGGCAAATCCGATGGCCCGATCTCCGGCCCCATGTCCCGTCCAGATCATCTTCGGACGTCGTACTCCCATACGGCGAAGTTGCAGGGACGTCGCTTCCGGCACGATGATGGCGTCAAACCCCCGGAAATAATGCCGGGATGCGAACAGTCCAATCAGGCGGTCCACCACCCGCAGGCCATGCTTTTCGATACGACGGCGGAGTTTCTGGGAGATGGGCAGCAGATCGAACTGGACGCGGGCCTCGGGATAGAGGGTTGCGAGGGAGCGGGCCAGTTCGAGATGGCTGACGGTCAGGCAGGAGACATGGACCGCCACGTCCGGATGGCGGGCGGAAATCTCCAGAGCAACGGGCAGGGCGTGCAGGGTCTGGTGGCGCTGGCCGATGAGGGGAAAGGCCACCTTCATGCTGCAAGCCCACCGGGGCTGCGGGCCGCGCGGATCACGAGAACGAGCTGGATCGTGATCAGCAGGCTCACGCCGCAGAACGTCGCCGGGCCCACGCCACTCAGCCCGTACTGGCGGACCATCATGACGAGTGCCGGGAGAAAGAACAGGCATTCGAGAATGCGTGCGCCGATCGCAGCGCCAGAGCGGTTTGTCGTAAACAGAAGCGGCTCCAGCGGCAGGCCCCAGACGGTCACGACTTCGGCGGCGAGCAGCCACAGCGTGACGGGAAGGGCTTCGGTGGCTCCGGTGTGTCCGATGTAAAGCTGAAGAAGCGGGCGTCCTGCGAACAGTGTCAGCAGGAGCAGGGCCGTCCCGATCCCCCCGGCCATCAGGGCGATCTGTCCCGTCATGCGATACAGGCGGTTCATGGCCCGATCACGCCATAGCCGGGCCATTTCCGGGTAAACGGTCGTCTGGATCAGCGTGGCGGGTTTTGCGATTCCCGCGGCGATCTGGCTTGCAATCCGGTAATAACCCGCGCTGGTCGGACCAACGAATGCGCCGACCACGAGCGTGCCGATATGTCCGAAGGCAAGGGCAAGCGTGGAGTTGAGGTTCGTGTTCAGCGCAAAACGCCAGATCCCGGGATAGGTGCGAAAAAACTGTCCGCTCAGGAGTTCGGGGATAATGCCGCGCATTTCCTGAAAAAGTCCGCGGATCAGGTCGCGGCGATACATTTCACGGGCCGCCATGAAGAAGATCGTGCCCCAGGCGGCGGCTTCGGCGGCAATCCAGACGCTGGCGAGTGCTGTTACCGAAGCCCAGCCCAGAGCCATCGAGGCCGTTCCGATGACCCGGACGATGGTGGCGACGGTTCCCTGAACGGCCAGCAGATCGTAGCGGTCGAACACCCGCAGCAGACCGGTCGCGGTCGCGGACGCCATAAAGAGAATGGAAACGCAGTAGACGACGCCGATGATATGGATCTGGGGTGGCCATCCCAGAAATTTCATGGCCAGAAGACTGATGAGAACGCCGCCACCAAAGCCCAGAAGCCCTCCCGAAGTGTCCAGAAGAAGGCTGAAGGAGACGATTTTCTGGAAACTGCTACGGTCCCCCTGCGTCAGGGGTTTCAGACCGTAATGCAGAACGGTCTGCCAGGACTGGAAGTCAACGATATCACCCATCGTCCGCGCGAAGGCATACATCATCGCAACGAGCCCGAAGCCGTAGCTGCCCAGCAGATGGGTCGCAAGCCAGATGTGAAGAAGGCTCAACGGAGCGTTCACGGCGCGCCCCCCCAGAAGGACGCCCAGATTGCTCATGACACGCTGGATACCGCCGGGTCTCGCTGCCTGGGAAGACGATGAGTCGTCTGACATCAATTTATGGAAACTTTCGTGACAGTCTTGTCGTTAACGCCGGTCTGGAACAGAAATAGGCGTTTCCCCGGAAATCTGAACTCACTTTTTGTGACGGAAAATTGCGTTCTTATACGGACAAGAGCGTCTTGTTGCGCAGAATCTCCGTTCTGGAAAGAGGGGCGAGAACGTTGCTTCGTGCGACGGGAGTGCCATAAAGGGGCATTACATCCTTGCGGACGGCCCCATGCACATATTTTCTCAGGACGACGCATCCGCCAGGGCGGGGGCATGGCTGACCGTAAGCCTGAAGGCCATTGCCGATAATTACGATCTTGTAGCCGGGCTCGGCGCGGGGGCTGAATGTGCCGCGGTGGTCAAGGCGGATGCCTATGGACTGGGAGCGGCGCAGGTGGCGCAGGCTCTGGCTGGGCGGGGTGCCGGAACATTCTTTGTCGCGCATCTTGATGAAGGCATTGCGCTGCGGGCTGTGCTGCCCCAGGCACGGATTTTCGTGCTGCATGGCTTCATGCCGGGTTGTGAGGGCAGTATGGCGGCTCACGGCCTCATCCCCGTTCTGAACAGTCTCGATCAGGTACGGAGCTGGAAACGGTTCTGTGAACAGGCGGGGCAGGCTTTTCCGGCAGCGCTCCAGTTCGATAGCGGGATGTCGCGCTTCGGTCTGAGCATTGAGGATCTGGCGGAACCCGCCCTCTTCAACGGGCTGAACCTGCAACTCGTCATGAGCCATCTGGCCTGTGCGGATATGCCTGACAGCTCGGCCAACGAGATGCAGAGACAGCGTTTCGTGACGATGGCAGCGGCTTTTCCCGGTGTTCCCCGCTCTCTGGCGGCATCATCGGGAATTTTTCTTGGTCCGGACTATCATTTTGAACTGATCCGGCCCGGCGCGGCCCTTTATGGAATTGCGCCTTCCGAAGGACGTCGTGTTCTCGCGCCAGTCGTTTCGCTCGATGCACGGATTGCACAGATCCGGACGATACAGGCCGGAGACCGGGTGGGATATGGCCTGAGCTGGACGGCCCCGAAAGCCACGCGGATTGCCACGCTCGGCCTTGGATATGCAGACGGGTTTTTCCGTGCTCAGGCCGGTCAGGCGAGTGTCTGGTATGGCCGAACGCGGCTCCCGGTTATCGGGCGTGTCTCAATGGACAGCATTTCCGTGGATATGACCGAAGCGCCTGGCGACCTGAAAGCGGGAGATGTGCTTTCCGTTCTCGGCCCGCAGCAGGATGTGGATGCGCTGGCACGGTCCGCAGGGACGATCGGATACGAAGTCCTGACCGCGCTGGGGAGCCGCTTTCATCGTGTTTATGTGCCGGCGGGCTAACCTGTCTCAGACCGACTTGCGGATCGAGATGGAGACAGTCCGGCCCAGCGGGTCCAGAAAAGCGGGTTCATAGCCCGCCGGTGTCACGCCAAGGCCGTTGCGGGCGCGGATGCGGCTGTTGAAAAGGTTGCTGACCGACACCATGACCCGGAAATTCTTGGCCCAGCTGCGCTTCTGCCAGCGCGGAATTTCCCCCAGATCGGCAAAGGCGGTCGTATCCACCGTGGCCAGATCGCTGAAGAACAGGCTGTTGGCATGGGTGCTGGCGAGCGTTGACGTTGCGGACTGCCATTTGGTCACGAGGCGGAAGCCGAACCCGTTTTTGAAGACACCACCCTGAAGCTCGACTTCATGCCGTGGCTGGCCCCCTGTTCCGCCGATTGTCCCGCCATTGAGCAGGTCGATGGGAGGCAGCCCCCCGCGGAGCTGCACGGTGTCCTTGAGGCGCCAGACCTGCGTCAGAACAATATAATACCGCCCTCCCGCAGCATGTTTCCCGCCTTTTCCTTCCGGTTTTTTTCCAAGCGGTCTGGAAAACGAGAATGTCGCGTTCCACTCATTGCGCTTTTCCATCAGCGCATTGACCGGACGGATATCGACGACGTTAAGAATTCCGTCCGAATTGCGCTGGTAGCGGTCCGGGAAAGCGTCTTCGATGGCGGCGGTCGCAGTGGGCAGGCTCATGACCGGGTTGTGGTTCCGGTCCCGAACGTAGTTCACATGCAGACGGGCGCCGTCGAGAAAGCTCGGGGAAATGATCGTCCCGATACTGATTTCGTGCCGGTCTGCGGCCTGAAGGTTCCGGTTGCCGCCTGAAATCGTCGTCACCTGAACCGACCGTCCGGTGACGTAATCATAGGTCGTGACGTTGGGCGTCTCGATCCGGGGGGCAATAAGATCCGTGGCGCCGGGGGCCTCGGTGCGGTCGGTGACGGAGAACGGGAACTGGACCCACGGCGCAGGCTCCCACGTCACGCCGCCGCCGATCGTTCCCAGCGTTCCGAAATGGGACACCTGGCTGATGGCACCATTGATGTTCGCATCGAGCTTGCCCAGAAACGACAGGACATGCTTGCGCGCATTGGCAATGGGAATATCGCCGTCGATCTGAAGGGTTCCGACGTCGCGGCTGATATGGGTGCGTTGCAGCTTGCCCTGACTGAGCGAGGTGGCGTTCTGTTCCGTAAGGGTGCCGGTCGGCGCGATGCTGGTGGAGACATCCCCCGCGGGCAGGGAAAAGAGCGAGCCCGACAGCAGGCCCGTGACTTCGCCGCTCGTGCCGGTAGTGTGGCCGCGATTGACCAGACGGCTGTTCAGCCAGTTGCGGTCCACTTCAGAGAACGGATCGAAACTGCCGAGGCCGCTGGTCAGGGCCGTCTGGGCGGCGCTCAGGTCAAGCCCGGTCTGGCTGTTGGTGGACGTGGTGGAGCGGTCGAAACTTCCGGTGCTGTTCCATTTCCAGTCCCCGACATCGCCGTTGAAATTCAACCCGGCATGAACGGTGTCCGTATGCGCCGTGTGTTGCAGGGCGGGAACGGTGGTGTAGTTCCGGTAGAGCAGTGTGTCCTGGGAAAACGGCGAATAAAGGCTGTCAGCCGGAAGGGTGAGGATGCCGCGTGCCGGTCCCTGAAGGCTTTCGGAATTGCTGTGGGTGTAGCTGGCATTGAATGACGCCGAAACGGTCTTGAAGATCTGGTCGGCATAGACGCCGTTCAGGCTCAGTTCATGCGTTCGGGGCTGCAGGCTGTAATCCGAGGCGTTCGAACTGACATGCGGCGCATTGGCATAGGCCGTGAAATTCTGAAGCGTCGGAACCTGCCCTGCCGCCAGTGACGGTACGCCTGCGGATGTGACGCTCTGCCCGACCAGCGCATCCAGAGCCGGATCGAGGCTGCCACCACTGACAGACGTGACATTGCCCGCGTTGGAATACAGGCCGCTTGCGGACGGGGGCGTGACACCGCGATCACTGTCGAGCAGACGGGCCTGCGCCTCATAACGCGCGCTCAGATTGATCCGCCGTTCGCCTGAGAGTTTCGTAAAACTCGCGCCCAGAACCCCATCGTCTCCCCCACCATCGGTGGAAGTGCTGCCATAGGCACGCATCCGGACAGCGCGGAAATTCTTCACGGTAATGATGTTCACCACGCGCTCATCAGCCGGATAGCCGTAACGCAGGGCTTCTTCCTCGGTGAAGATCTCGATACGGGCAATGGCTTCGAAGGGCAGGTCGTTGACTTCCTGCATTCCCGAAATGCGCTTGCCGTTGAGCAGCACAACCGGCGTATTTCCCGTGGCGCCCCGGCCCGAACGGGTTTCGGGCGCGATGGCCGTCAGGAGATCGGCTGCGGTATCGACGCCATAGGAACGGATCTCATCGGACTGGATCTGCATGATCGCCTTGGCGTCACCCAGAACGGCTCCGGCGGGTTTGTGGCCCTTGACGACGATCTTTTCGTCTCCGTTCACGGAGGTCGTGGATGTCGTAACGCTTGTGCCGCTGCTCTGTGCTGCGGGCGGTGTCGCAGTGGAAGCAGGCGTGGTCTGTGCGAATGCGGAGGCGCTGCACATCAGCCCCCCGATACCCCAGACAATCCTGAGAACCGGACAGAGCAGCGGGCGGCTCACAGACGGAAGAATGCCGATTTTCAGGTCATGGTCTGGCATGCGCTCTTCTGCCTGCTCCTGCATTGTCGTGCGGGCCTGAACGTCCACATCAGATGCAGAATGTCACGAATCCGTAAGGATTTCGTAACAGCGGAAGGCCATTTGAAGCCGCTTCTGACGGATTTGCCTCCGCATGTCGAGCCTAAAGGGCGGTTCAGCCCGCCACCATGTTCCGGCTTCGTATCATGTTCCGGCGCGTTTCCTCGTCCAGAATGTCGCGGATCCGGCGCGTCAGTTCGGTCGCATCGGTATATTTTCGGCCATAGGTCAGATTGAACGTATGGTCGAAATCATCCGGGTTGAGCCCGGCATTGTGCTGGCTGATGGTCTCGATCTTGTCGAACGCCTTGGCCAGCCGTGCTTCCGGGGAAGCCGCGTTTTCATACTCGTCCCACAGCGCCAGAAACTCCTCCTGAAGCTCATCAGGCAGGGGGGCCATGATCGTCAGCAGGTCTTCGCGCTCCTGTGCCGCTTTGTTGGCGGACGCATGAGCGGAGATTGCGGGGACGTCGCCATGAATGGCTTCGCCGAGATCATGAAGGATGCAGATTTTCAGAAGCTTCAGAAGGTCGATGCCTTCAAGCTGGTCGGCAAAAGTCATGACCAGAAGACAGAGCGCCCAGGTATGTTCCGCCGTGCTTTCGGTCTGCCCACCATGGGTATAGGTCCGTCTGAGGATATCCTTCAGCCGGGATGCTTCCCGAAGAAAATCGAGGCGCTTTTCAAGATCGCCTTTCGTCATGAAGCAAGGTCCAGTCTGTGGTGAGCGCCTTATCCGACAAGCGCGTACAGGATTTCATACCCCACAAAGGAAGCAACGGCCAGCAGCACGAGCAGGATGATGAAGCCGGGCCCCTGCTGGAGGGATCTGAAGATTTTGACCATCAATCCAGCCATGAGACACGCTCCCTGAAAGAAGTGCAGTCCGCGAGGCCAGTCAACAGCCTCTCTGCTTCTGAAGAATTACGCCATTTCTGCCGTTTCGTCTGCGGGAATATTCCTCCACGATCCGGGATTGTCATTTTCCGTTACCGTGTGGTCCTTGAGAACGCCATATTTCGCCGGGCATGATGGCCATCGACACAGTCGTAATGGAGTATCTTATGAAAAAAATTCTTGCTGTGGTTCTCGGGGCCACTCTGACCCTGTCGCTTGCAGCCTGTGACGGCCCTTACGATGGCCGTCGGGACAATGACCGGCATCACCATCATCATGGCGACAGGGGGTATGGTCAGAATATGGGCGGCCAGGGCATGGGAAGCCAAGGCATGGGAAATCAGGGTCGTGGCGGTATGGGCGGTGGTGGCATAAGCGGCGCTCCGGGCGGACAGGGCGGCTGGTAACTGCCTTTGCGGGCCTGTGCCGACAGCGGATGCGTGCCCCGCCCCTGAAGACATGATTTTCGGATTTGACGTCGTGGCCGGGCTGTCGCTGAATGCGGCTTCATAAGCCTCTGCCCGCCCCAGATCCGGAAATCCGTGCCTCAATGAACAGCCAGCCTTCTCATTCCAGTTCAGACGCCCTTCCAGAGGGTGGCTGGTTTCCGGTCTCCCTTCGGCTCGCGGGGGCGCGCGTTCTGCTGGTAGGAGGTGGAGAAATCGCCGTAAACAAGGGGCGGCTTCTGCTCGATCATGGCGCGCGGATTGATGTTCTGGCCGAGACCCTCAATCCCGTTGTGCAGGGCTGGGTTGAGAGCGGCGCGGTGCGCCATGTTGGCGGACGGGCGGATGAGACAGCCCTGAGGGAGTATCTGCCAGGCTGTCGGCTGGTCTATGCCGCAACCGATAGCCGCGAGGTCAACCGGCAGGTTGCGGCTTTGGCCGATGCGCTGAACATTCCTGTCTGCGCGGTAGATGATCCGCAGCCGTCGAGCTTCATCACACCCGCTCAGGTCCGCAGGGGTAGTGTGCGAGTGGCCGTGTCCACAGGGGGCGCCGCTCCGGTTCTGGCACGCCGTCTGCGTGAACAGATCGAGGCGCTCCTGCCCGAGGGGACGGGGCGTTTGTCCGCTTATATGCAATCCCGCAGGGCACGGGTTTCGGAGCATTACCCACAGGTGCAGGACCGCAAGCGCATCTGGGAGGATTTTCTGGATGGCCCCGGCGCGGAAGCCGCCCGGAATGGCGACGAGATCCGAGCGGATGCACTGCTGAACGCGCTTCTGGACGCGGAACGTAAACCCGGAGAGGTCTGGCTGGTCGGAGCCGGGCCCGGCGATCCGGATCTGCTGACCCTCAAGGCGCTGCGTCTGATGCAGAATGCGGATTGCGTCCTCTACGACAATCTCCTGTCTCCGGCCCTCCTCGGCATGGTTCGCCGGGACGCAGAACTCGTGTTTGTTGGCAAACAGCGGGACCGGCATGCCCTGCCGCAGGATGAGATCAACCGTGAAATGATCCGTCGCGCACAGGCGGGCGAACGCGTCCTGCGTCTCAAGGGGGGCGATCCGTTCATTTTCGGCCGCGGTGGAGAGGAAATCGAAGCGCTGGTAGAGGCCGGGGTCGCCTTTCGGCTGGTTCCGGGCATTTCCGCAGCGAACGGATGCGCGGCCTATTCCGGCATTCCCCTGACACATCGTGATTGTGCGCAGGCCTGCCTGTTCGTGACAGGACATGCGAAAGCCGACGGGGTTCTGGATCTGCCCTGGGACGACATGGCCGATCGTCGGCAGACAGTCGTGATCTATATGGGGATTTCAACCCTGCCGCAGCTTGCCGCCGGACTTCTGGGAAAAGGACTGCCGGCTGACTGGCCGGTGGCGATCGTGGAGCGCGGCACACAGCCGTCTCAGCGTGTGCTGACCGGGACGCTGAGCACCATTGCGCAACAGGCGGCCGAAGCGCGGGTGAAATCGCCTGCGCTGGTGATCGTGGGGCAGGTGGTGCGGCATCGGGTGATTTCCCCCTGATCTGCATGGCGGGAAGGGACACTCTTTCAGCCATGCTATGAATGCATATCCCTCTTCACGCCCGTGCGGGTTGCCCGGAGGTCGGGCAGCCTGTGAAACTCCTGTCCTTTCAGTCACATCGCGTTCCACACACCGAGGCCCCATGACCACACTTGCGTCCATTATCGTCTCGATCGCAGAGGAAATGCGGACGGCCTCCGAACGGGGTGCTGTTGCCAATTACATTCCTCCGCTCGCACGGGTGGACCTCAACCGCTTCGGCATGGCCGTCGTAGGGATGGATGGAGAGGCGCATACGGTCGGGGATGCGGCCGTGCCGTTCTCGGTGCAGAGCGTGTCCAAGGTGTTCAGCCTCAGCATGGCGCTCAATGCGATGGGGGAGGAGTTGTGGGGACGCGTACGTCAGGAGCCTTCGGGCAGCGCGTTCAACTCCATCATCCAGCTTGAAAACGAGCACGGCATTCCGCGTAATCCGTTCATCAATGCGGGCGCCATCGTAATCGCCGATATTCTGGTGTCCCGCTATGGCCGCGAAAATGCCCGGACGCGCCTGCTGGATTTCCTGCGTCCGCTGGTGGATGATCCGGCCTCGATCGACATCGACACGGATGTCGCGCGGCAGGAACGCGAAACCGGCTTTCGCAACATGGCGCTTGCGAACTATATGCGGACCTTCGGCAATATCCGTAACGTCGTCGAAGACACTCTGGATTTCTATTTCCATCAATGCGCCCTCACCATGACCTGTCAGCAGCTTGCGCAGGTCGGGACCTATCTCATGACGGGCGGACTGAACCCGCTGACCGGCGAGCGTGTCATGTCAGAGCGCAATGCCCAGACGATCCTCGCGTTGATGATGATGTGCGGCCATTATGACGGTTCGGGGGCGTTCGCCATCCGTGTGGGTCTTCCGGGAAAATCCGGCGTGGGTGGCGGTATTCTCGCGATTGCGCCGGGTGTGGCGTCCATCGCGGTGTGGTCGCCGGGGCTGAATGCTCAGGGTAATTCCCTTCTGGGAACCCGTGCGCTGGAACGCCTTGTGCAGCATACGGGATGGTCGGTGTTCCGGGCCAGCCCGTGGGTCGCCAACCCGACCTGACGCTCAGCCCGCCAGGGTGTCGTAAAGCAGCTTGAAATTCAGCAGCAAGATGAGCCCCGCCACGCCCCATGACAGGATACGGACGGGCAGCGAGATCACGAATTCGCCCATCTTGCGCCGGTCCGAGACGAACATGACCAGCGGTATGACAGCAAAGGGCAGTTGCAGCGACAGGATGACCTGACTGGCCATCAGCAGATCGCCCACCCCCCGGTTGCCATAGATCAGCGTGACGATCGCCACGGGAATGATCGCCAGCCCGCGGGTCAGCAGCCGCCGCGCCCAGTGCGGGATGCGAAGGTGCAGAAAGCCTTCCATGATGATCTGTCCGGCCAGCGTGCCGGTGATCGTGGAGTTCGTGCCGGCCGCCAGAAGTGCCAGCGCGAACAGCGTGGAGGCGATGCCCAGCCCGAGGATCGGGGAGAGCAGTCTGTAAGCATCTTGGATTTCCGCCACATCCTGATGGCCGGAATTATGGAACGCCGCTGCCGCCACGATCAGGATGGCCGCATTGATGAACAGCGCCAGCGTCAGGGCAATCGTACTGTCCCACGTCGTCCAGCGGATTGCGTCCCGCCGTCCGGTCGGAGTGCGTTCGTAGGCGCGGGTCTGGACGATCGAGGAATGCAGATACAGGTTATGCGGCATGACCGTGGCACCGATGATGCCGATGGCGATATAAAGCATCCCCGGCGTCGTCACGATTTTCGGATCGGGGATCAGACCAGCCAGAATGCTGTGAACGGGCGGAGTTGCCGCGACGAGCTGGATCCCGAAGCACAGGGCAATGATCCCCAAGAGCGCGATCACGAACGCCTCCAGATACCGGAAGCCCCGGTTCATCAGCATCAGCACGATCAGCGCGTCCAGAATGGACAGCACGGCGCCCCCGAGGAGGGGCAGACCGAACAGGAGCTGAAGCGCCACGGCCGTGCCGATGACTTCCGCCAGATCGCAGGCGATGATGGCAAGTTCACAGGCCAGCCACAGAACGATGTTCACGCGCGGGGAAAAATGGCTCCGGCAGGCCTGTGCGAGATCCTGTCCCGTCGCGATCCCGAGGCGGGCGGAGAGTGCCTGAAGCAGGATCGCCATGAGGTTCGACAGCATGATGATGCAGAGCAGCGTATAGCCATACCGCGCGCCGCCCTGAAGGTCGGTGGCCCAGTTTCCCGGGTCCATATAGCCGACCGAGACCATGAATCCCGGCCCGACGAACGCCATGAAACGGCTGAACCACGACGCTTCCGCACCCGGAACGCGGATGCTGGAAAACACATCGGGCAGGCTCGGGCGCATGGCTGGGGAGGGCGTACGGGGGGCGTTGGTGTCTGGCATCGGAATTGTATTCAATCCCATCCGGAATTTATATTCAATATGCTATATTGATGAGCCTCATGAAAAATACGGAATCTCTGGAAATCGTGATCGTCCGGACTGGCACAGCGGTCCGGAATGTTTTATTCCGCCGTGAATAATGTTTTCTGGATAGAGGCACAGGACGGGAATGGAACGGAAAAAACGGCTGAAGGACACCGCGCCCAAGGAGACGCTGCCTGATGTCGAAACCCATTCCGAAGGCTTCCGCGCCAATCGCGAGGCGCGGCGCAACGTTCTGGTGGAAGACTATGTCGAGCTGATTTCTGATCTGCTGTCGGAAGGGCAGGAAGCCCGGCAGGTCGATATCGCCGGGCGTCTGGGCGTGTCCCAGCCGACAGTGGCGAAAATGCTCGCCCGTCTCGCAACGGAAGGCTACGTCACGCAGAAACCTTACAGAGGGGTATTTCTGACGCCGTCCGGACAGGAAATGGCGGACAGGGCGCGGCACCGGCACCGGATCGTAGAGGCGTTTCTGCTGGCGCTCGGCGTCAGTGAAGAAAATGCCCGCGTCGATTCCGAAGGCGTGGAGCACTACGTCGGAAGCGAGACCCTGACGCTGTTTGAAAAGGCGATCCGGGGCAATCTGAAGCAGTTCATGCAGGACTTGCCGGACGCCTGATATTCCGTGTCTGAAATCTGCACTCAGGTGCAGATTTCGAGATTGACGTCTTCCTGCGCCAGAGCCTTCGCGATGGATGGCTTGAGATGGGAATCAGTCAGGACATGGTCGAATTCCGACAGGGACGCCAGCCGGTGCAGGCCACCTTTGCGAAACTTCGTGCTGTCCACCAGCAGGACGCACTGGTCCGCCATATCCATCATGATCCGCTTGACCTTGACCACATCCTGATCGTTCTGGAACGCGGTGGCGTTATGGATGATGGACGTCGAGAGGAACATCATGTTGGCCCGCAGGGACTGCGCGGCCTGTTCGCAGACCAGACCGAAAAACGCATTGCGCGGCGGATTATAGTCGCCGCCAAGGCAGATCAGTTTCAGGTTGGGATAGGGCGAGAGCGCCTGAATCACACCGACGGCGTTGGTAATGATCGTCAGGGGCGCGAGAGCGGGCAGAAGCGGCAGCATGGCCGCGACTGTCGTGGAGTCATCAAGAACCAGAACCTGCTCGGGCTGGATCAGCGAGACAGCACGCTGGATGATTGCGTCCTTGAGATCTGTCGCACGTGAGCGTCGGAAATTGACGGTTTTCTGCGTCGTAACCTTGTTGCGCAGGACGATGCTGCCATGCAGCTTGTCGATCAGGCCCTGCTGCACGAGGGCGTGGGAGTCGCGGTGGATTGTCATGCGACTGACCCCGAAACGCTCCGCCAGACCTTCGATGGTGGCGCTTCCGGATTCGAGAAGGACGTCGAGGATCTGTTTCTGCCGGGCCGAATTATCCCGCCGTTTCGAACTCTGCGGCGAGGCGGTGGTGATCACGGAGCCCGAACCATCAGTCATGTGTAAAATCGATTCCTGAGCGTGAAAGCAAACAGACGAATGTAAAATCACACATATCATATCAGAGCGGAAGGAACCTGTAACGTCCGTTGAGCGAAATCCGGCTCTAAAAAGGTGACTACTGGTCTTAACCCGTGATTTTCAGAACATGCGCGGTATTTTCCCGCAGTAATGCACACGCCTGCGCGTCTTTGGTCAGGTCAATCCCGTAGGCGGGAAAGACCTGACGCAGACGAGGCAGCCAGTCCGCCTCTGTCAGCCGTCCGGGGAAGACCTGCTGGATAACCTGAAGGGCCACGGAGGCTGCAATCGACGCTCCGGGAGAAGCGCCGAGGACGGCCATGAGGGAACGGTCGGCGCTTTTGACGAGTTCGGTGCCAAAACGCAGTGTTCCGTGCAGCCCTGTGTCCGGTCGGATGATCTGGACGCGCTGTCCGGCCACGACTTTCTTCCAGTCCTCGGGTCTGGCCGTCGGGTAGAAGTCCTGAAGGGCTTTGAAGCGGGCCTCGTTCGTCTGGAGAACCTGACGCACGAGATAGTCCAGCAGTCCGAGATTGTCCTTTCCGGCGGTCAGGGCGGGAATGATGTTTCGAGGCGTCAGGGAGCGGAAATAATCCGTCCAGGAGCCGCTTTTGAGAAATTTCGTGGAAAATCCCGCATAGGGCCCGAAGAGCAGGCATGATTTTCCGTCGATGACGCGCGTATCGAGATGCGGGACCGACATGGGGGGCGAACCGACAGGGGCCTTGCCGTAGACTTTGGCGTGGTGCTGCCCGGTAATGGCCGGGTCCATGCAGCGCAGCCACAGGCCGCTGACGGGGAAACCGGCATAATGTGCCGCTTCGGGAATTCCGGAGGCCTGAAGCAGTGGCAGCGCATTGCCCCCCGCGCCGATGAACACGAAACGCGCCAGAACCGTGGTCGTGTAGCCGCTTTCGGTATCTGTGGCCGTCACGCGCCAGCGGCCGTCCGTGGTGCGTGTCAGGCCGGTGACGCGATGATTGTAGTGAATGGCGATGTTGCGGTCTGTCTTGAGAGAGGCCGTCAGCGCGTGGGTCAGGGCGCCGAAATTGACGTCCGTGCCTCCTCTGATGCGCGTAGCCGCAACGGGCTGTGACGTATCGCGCCCTGCCATCGCAAGGGGCGCCCATTGCGCGATGACGGCCGGATCGGACGTGTATTCCATATCCGCAAAACAGTGATGGGCGACCATCGCCTCGTAACGGGCCTTGAGAAAAGCGACGTTCTCAGCCCCCCAGACCAGACTGATATGGGGGCAGGGCTGCACGAAAGCTGCCGGATCGGCAATGCGGCCTTCGCGGACCCAGTGCGCCCAGAGCTGCCTTGAGAGGTCGAATTCCGTGTTGATTGCCAGCGCCTTGGAAATGTCGATGCTGCCATCCGCGCGCTGCGGCGTATAATTCAGTTCGCAGTTCCCGGCATGTCCGGTCCCGGCGTTGTTCCAGGCATAGGAACTTTCCTGCCCGCAATCCCGCAGCGTTTCGAACATCATCATCGACAGCGACGGATCGAGTTCGCGCAGCAGGGCCGCAAGTGTGGAACTCATTATCCCCGCACCGATCAGAACGACATCGGGGCAGAGGCTGGAAACTGACGGCATGAGGCTGAAATCCGGCAAGGGCTGGAAAGAAAAGAGGACAAAAGATCCCCGAAAGTTCAGCCCGTGTAAACAGGGCCCGCAGGCAGGAGCTTGCCGGGATTGAGGATATGATGCGGGTCCATCGTGTTTTTCAGCGCCCGCATCACGCCCAGGCTTCCAGCACCATGCTCGGTTTCCAGAAATTCCAGCTTGCCCATGCCAACGCCATGCTCGCCGCTGCATGATCCGTTCAGCGACAGGGCGCGGGCAACGATTTTCCGGTCCAGATCGAGGGCGCGTTCATGCCCTTCGGGTGTGTCGTCCGTAATGATGAGCGTATGGAAATTGCCGTCCCCAACATGGCCCAGAAGCGGTGCGCGCAGGCCGGACGCTTCGATATCGCGATGCACGCCTTCGATCAGCTCGCCCAGACGCGAAATCGGAACGATACAGTCCGTGGAAATGACCCGCGCGCCCGGAACAATGGCCTTTGCCGCCCAGTAGGCGTCATGCCGCGCCTTCCACAGACGGGTACGCTCTTCCGCACTCTCCGCCCACGCAAAACCCAGCCCGTTATTGCCTGACGCAATGGCTTCCGTTGTCTCGACCTGTTCGCGCACGGCCGCAGGCGAGCCGGTGAATTCGAAGAACAGTGTCGTCAGCGGCTGATATTCCGTGAGGCCGGAATACTGGATGGAGGCCGCCATCTGCACGCTGTCCATCAGCTCCACGCGGGTGATGGGAATGCCGCACTGGATGATTTCCATGGCGGTCCGGATCGCGTCCTGCAGGCTCTCGAACTGGCAGATGGCTGCCGATACGGTCTCGGGGCGTCCATGCAGCCGAAGCTGGACTTCCGTGATGATCCCCAGTGTCCCTTCCGAGCCGACGAACAGCGACGTCAGGTCATAGCCGGTGGAGGACTTGCGGACGCGTCCGCCCGTGCGGATGATTTCGCCGGTTGCAAGCACAGCGGTCAGGCCAAGCACGTTTTCCTTCATTGTGCCGTAACGCACGGCGGCTGTACCTGAGGCGCGGGTGGCGCACATGCCACCAATCGTCGCTTCTCCACCCGGATCGACCGGAAAAAACAGGCCGGTATCGCGGATTTCCACATTCAGCGTCTGGCGCGTGATGCCAGCCTGAACCCGGCAGTCCAGATCCTCGGCGTTCAGTTCCACGATGTCGGTCATGCGCGACAGGTCGAGGCTGATGGCCTGTTCGGGCGGGACGACATGCCCTTCGACCGAGGTACCGGCCCCGAATGCCACAACCGGAACCCGCCATTCATGACACTGCCGCAAAACGGTTGCGACATCCTGCGTGCTTTCCGCGAACACGACCGCCTCGGGCAGTCGGGAGGCATTCATGGCCTCGCCGTGGCTGTGTTCCTCACGAACGGAGGGTGCGGTGCTGATCTGCTCTCCCATGACGGGCTGAAGGGCCTTGAGAACGGCCTGCAGGCGGTCCTGAGCAGGAAGGGAAGAGGCGGTCATGACTGGATCCGGCATAAAGACAGGACGCTCTTCATAGGCTGGATCTCAGGCTTGGGAAATATCTTCTGATTAATATGGGGGTATAGAATGAAATAATCTGTCTGAAACCGGATCCGCACTGAAAGATCAGGGCGCATTCCGGCAAGACATGAAGCTTACTCAAAGAAAATATTGCTTGCCCGGCTGACGAAAATATACGTCCGCTCGTCACCCTTGGTGTTGACGATGATCCCCTGTTCGAGATCCGCCCCGACTTTCATGGCCGAGCCGATCACCAGAATTTTCCTGTTCAGCACCATGTTGCGGAAATCGCCACCAAACCGGATATCGGCATTATAGGCGACCGAAGATGTGATCTGTACGGCGACATTGGCCCGGTCCAGATACGTGTTTTCGGAGTTGAGAAAGACCATCTTGTTAAAAACATTCACGCTTTTGACGGTCATGACAAACGTACCGGGAACGACGGTCCGTTTGGATGTTGCCTGCAGCGTGTCGGCCGGTGTCAGCCTTTTTTCAAGAACCCAGTTGCCGGAACAGGCTGCCTGACTGATCAAAGTCGCAAACAGGGCCAGTGAACAAAGAATTTTGCGAGCGTTCATCTGAATATTGCCACCGACAGTGAAAATGCCGGTTGAGCGTAGGAGAGAATATTCAGGATGTCGTGCGAAATTTTTATGTCCCGTCAAATAAAACCCGTCTCAGGGCGTAAAGACGACTGTCCTGTTGCCGTTGATGATGGTTCGGCGTTCGATGTGATACCGGACTGCACGTGCCAGAACGCGACGTTCGATATCGCGTCCTTTGCGGATCAGGTCTTCAGGCGTGTCGGCATGGGAAATACGCTCCACATCTTGTTCGATGATCGGACCTTCATCCAGATCACGCGTAACGTAATGTGCGGTTGCACCGATCAGCTTCACGCCGCGGGCAAAAGCCTGATGGTACGGGCGCGCACCCTTGAAGCCGGGCAGGAAGGAGTGGTGGATATTGATGCAGCGACCGGACAGGCTGGCGGCCATCTCGTTTGACAGAACCTGCATGTAACGCGCGAGGATGACCAGTTCGGCACCGCTCAATGCCAGCAGTTCCAGCACATGCGCTTCCTGCGCGAGCTTCGTTTCTTTCGTGACGGGCACGTGATGGAATGGAATGCCGTAGAAATCCAGATCCGCGAACACTTCGCGTGGATGGTTCGATACGATACCAACCGGCTCGATTGGCAGTTCCCCGATACGCCAGCGATAGAGCAGATCGACCAGACAGTGATCGAAGCGGGAGACCATCAGCAGGACCTTCGGCTTGACGCTGCGATCATGCAGGGCCCACTCCATGCTGAAACTGTTCCCCAGAATGGCCAGCGCCTCCTGGAGCTGTTGCATGCTGGTCCGGTCCTGTGCGACTTCGAAGACGATCCGCATGAAGAAGACCGTGCTGTCCCGGTCATCGAACTGTTGAGCTTCCGTGATGTTGGCATCCAGCTCCGCCAGCTTCCCGCTGATGGCCGCCACGATACCCGGGCGGTTGGGGCAGGAAAGCGTCAGGACATAGGTCGTCTGCGGAACTGAAGAGGCCGTCATGGAAGGTCTTTTCCCGTCTTTATGAAAGTCTGCCGTCCTCAGACGGTAAAGTATTTTGCCCGAGGATTCAGCATTACGAGTGCCGATGTCGACTGTTCCGGGTGCAACTGATAGCCGTCCGAAAGCGACACGCCGATGCGTTCGGCATCCAGCATTTTCAGGATCGGTTCCTGATCCTCCAGGCGCGGGCAGGCGGGATAACCGAAGGAATAGCGCGAGCCGCGATAGGACTGTGAGAGCAGCTTTTCCATGTCGCGGTTGTCATCGCCTGCGAAGCCCAGTTCGGCGCGAATGCGCTTGTGGGTGTATTCCGCCATCGCTTCCGCCATCTCGACCGACAGGCCATGCAGGTACAGATAGTCCTGATAGCGGTTGTCCTCGAACCACACCCGCGCCAGATCGGACGCTTTCTGCCCGACCGTTACGACCTGAAGCCCAACCACATCGCGCGCGTCATCGCTGATGTCCCGCACGAAATCGGCGATGCACTCGCCGTCGTCCTTGGGCTGGCGCGGCATGGCAAAGCGTGCGGCTTCCGTTTTGCCGTCTTCTTCGAACAGCACGAGATCGTTCCCGTCGCCCGCTGCCTTCCAGTACCCGTAAATTGCCTGCGGCCGGATGATGTCCTGTTCAGCACTCAGCGCCAGCATCCGCTTGAGCACGGGGCGCAGTTCGATCTTGGCGTATTCCATGAACTCGTCGAGCGAGCGCCCCTGTTTCCGGAAGCCCCACTGAAACTGGTACAGCGACCGTTCATTGAGAAACGGCAGAACCGCATTCGGCGTCGCTTCCAGAACGCGTGCTCCCCAGAACGGTGGCGTAATGACAGGCTCGGAGCCTGAAATGCGCTCACGCCGGGCTTTTGCAGCGTCACGATCCACCTCACCAAAGCCCCGCGTTTCCGCGATTTCCGGCGCGCGTTCCGTCTTTCGGCTCGCCTGGCTGGCACGGCGCGTCTGGATAGCGCCCAGATAGGAATCGAGGTCGTTGTTGGCAATCTTGTCCATCAGGCCCAGACCGTCGAACGCATCGCGCGCATACGCCACCCGTCCCGGTTCACCGGCACCGTAGGAGCGGGCGCATTCTTCCTCGACGTAATTCCGAGTCAGGGCCGCGCCGCCAAGAATAACCGGAAGATCAAAGCCCTGACGGTGCATTTCCGCGAGGTTCTCGCGCATGATAACCGTGGATTTCACCAGAAGCCCGGACATGCCCAGCGCATCGGCGTTATGTTCCTTCACGGCCGCAATCATGTCCGCCAGTGGCACCTTGATGCCCAGATTGATGACCCGGTAGCCGTTATTGGTCAGGATGATGTCCACAAGGTTCTTGCCGATATCGTGCACGTCACCCTTGACGGTGGCGAGCACCATCGTGCCGCGATGCTGGCCTTCCGTGCGCTCCATATGCGGCTCAAGCCAGGCGACGGCAGTCTTCATCGTCTCGGCGGACTGCAACACGAACGGAAGCTGCATCTTGCCCGAACCGAACAGCTCGCCCACAACCTTCATGCCGTCCAGCAGAACATTGTTGATGATATCGAGCGGCGGCATTTCCGCCATCGCATCTTCCAGATCCTGCTCGATGCCCTTGCGGTCACCGTCCACGATCCGGTCCTTCAGACGTCCTGCGGGTGTTTCCGCACGACGCTTCTTGACGGCATCGGCGGCTTTCCGGCCCGCAAACAGTTCCAGCAGCTTCTGGAGCGGATCGTAGTCTTCGGTGCGACGGTCGAAGATCAGATCTTCCGCGACCTTGACCTCTTCAGCCGCGATCAGATGCAGCGGACGGATCTTGGAGACATGCACGATCGCGCCCGTCATGCCCGCCTTGACGGCATGGTCGAGAAACACCGAATTCAGCACCGCACGCGCAGCCGGGTTCAGGCCGAAGGAAATGTTCGACAGGCCGAGAATGATCTGGATGTCGGGGAATTTGTCGCGGATCAGCTTGATGCCTTCAAGCGTCCACTGCCCGAGCTTGCGGTCATCTTCCACGCCCGTCGCGATGGTGAAGGTCAGCGGGTCGATCATCAGGTCAGACTGCGGCAGCCCGTACTGGGTGCAGGCGAAATCGACCAGACGTTCGGCAATGCGCAGCTTGTCCTGCGGTTCCTTCGCCATGCCGACTTCGTCGATCGTCAGTGCAATCATCGCCGCGCCGAACTTGCGGGCCAGCTTCATGCGGTCATGGGCCTGCTGCTCACCATCCTCGAAATTGATCGAGTTGATGATGGGCTTGCCGCCATGCAGCTTGAGCGCGGCCTCAATGACGGGGGTTTCGGTGGAATCGATCACCAGCGGCGCATTCACAGACGACGTGAAGCGTGTGACGACCTCGTTCATTTCACGGACTTCATCCCGTCCGACGAATGCCGTGCAGATGTCGAGCGCGTTGGAACCCTCTGCTGCCTGTTCGCGCCCGATGGCGACGCAGCCGTCCCAGTCATTGGCTTCCTGAAGCTCGCGCCATTTCTTGGAGCCATTGGCGTTGCAGCGCTCGCCGATGGAGAAGTAGCTGTTCTCCTGACGCAGCGGCGTCTGGGTGTAGAGGCTGGAGACCGATGGCATCCAGACCGTACTGCGCTTGACCGGGACAGGGCGCAGTTTCGTGCCACCAAGGCGACGGAGCATCCCGTCCAGCGCCTGAATATGCGGCGTGGAGGTGCCACAGCAGCCGCCGATCAGGTTCAGCCCGTCTTCCTTGACGAAGCGCTCCATCCAGACGGCCATTTCTTCGGGGCTGAGCGGATAGACGGTCTTGCCGTCCACAAGCTCGGGCAGGCCGGCATTGGGCTGCATGGAAATGAGGCCAGGCCAGTTTTCTGACAGCCAGCGGACATGCTCGCCCATTTCCTGCGGGCCGGTCGCGCAGTTCAGGCCGAGTGAGGGGACGTCCAGCGCCTGAACGGTGGTGGCGGCCGCGGCGATATCGGGGCCGACCAGCAACGTACCGGTGGTCTCGACCGTCACCTGCACGAAGATCGGCGCATCCGAACCCAGTTCGATCCGCGCAGTCTTGGCAGCATTCACGGCCGCCTTGATCTGAAGCGTGTCCTGACACGTCTCGATCAGGAACCCGTCCACGCCACCGTCGAGCAGGCCACGGCACTGTTCGACCAGACCGGCTTCCAGATCGTCATAAGCAATGTTGCCCAGCGTCGGCAGCTTCGTGCCCGGACCGATGGAGCCCATGACGTAGCGGTGCCGTCCGTCGGAGAACGTTTCGGCCGCCTCACGGGCCAGCGTCGCAGCCGTACGGTTGATTTCGCGTGTACGGTCCTGCAGCCCGAACTCCGCCAGTGTGACGATGGAGCCGCCGAACGTGTTCGTCTCCACCATGTCCGCGCCGGCTTCGAAATAGCCGCGATGGATTTCGCGGACGAGTTCCGGACGCGAAAGGTTCAGGATTTCCGTACAGTTTTCCTGCCCCCAGTAATCGCGCTCGACTTCGAGATCCAGCATCTGCACCCGGGACCCCATACCGCCATCACAGAGCAGGACCTGATCGGCGAGGGCGTCAAGCAGATGGGGACGTGAGGACATGGGCAGCAGGCTCTGTAACTGGAAAGGACGGGAGACGGGTTCGGGAACCCGCGATCAAGGCAGCGCCTCCATACACAGCGAGAGGCAGGGACGGTGTAGCAAAACGCCTGCGCGGCGGCAAAGAATCCCGGACAGGAAAATCGGGGCATAAAATTAGGGGACATGAAAATGCTGCCCGGTTGCGCAGGCCCTGCTAAAGAGGATGCAATGACCGCGTCCCGCACGTCCCTGATCCCCCTGAACTTCCTGTCCGGAGCGTCTTCATGGCCGGAAGAGCGCAGACGTCATGCGCTGCTCATCGGCAACGCACGTCCTGAGGAGGCGTGGGGCGATGTCGCCGCCATTCCCGCACCGTCGCCCTTCAGGAACCGCCACGCTACGGGATGCCTGTGTTGCAGCCGTGATCCGGTGGCCATGGTTCTGGCACAGGCTTTCCAGGACCGCGTGACGGGCAGACGCCCGTTTTTTCACGAAGTGGCGGTTCTGACTGCCCCGCAGGAGATGTCGGCGCTCCGGCAGCAGCTTGAAAATGACGTGCTGGTCCGGGCGCGTTACCGGCTTGTGTCCTGAAGCCGGTGGTTTCTGTCTTCTGGAACGCTTCAGCAGTTCGGGTCTATGCTCGCTGGGGACTTCGGGATAACTGGACGACATGACGACAGACGCACAACAGGATGGCGAACAGGACGGGCCGCTGCGGCAGCGCAAGAAGGACCGCACCCATGCCGCGCTGGTGCGCGAAGCCATGCGCCTGTTTTCGACTTACGGTTATGAAGAAACGTCCGTCGATGAAATTGCAGAAGCCGCGCAGATCTCGCGTCGGACGCTCTTTCGTTATTTTCCGGGCAAGGCCGATATCATTCTCGCCTGGACCCACGGCGTTACAACGATCCTGACCGATGCCATTCGCGCCGTGCCGCTGGACGTTCCGCTACAGGACGCCGTTCTGGCAGGGCTTGTGCCGGTCGTCGCCTGTTATTCGTCCGACCGGATGGATGCCTATGGGGTTGTCAGGCTGGTGGAACAGACGCCCGCGCTGCGTGACATGGCCCTGCGTCGCTATTCCGAATGGGAGGAGACGCTTGCTTCCGCCCTGATCGCCCGACTGCCTGCCACCGAAATGCCGTCCCTCGTGGCCCGTTTGCTGGCCCGGACGGCGATTGCGACGTTTCGGACGGCTCTGGACGAATGGGTCAAGACCGAAGGCCGGTCGGATCTTGAAACCATCCTGCGCCGGACCTTCACGCTTCAGCCCCTGCTGTGGCAGAACGATTTCCCGATGAGTTCAGGCTGAACCCCGCTCAGAGGTCCAGCTCGATGCTGAAATGGTACGTCCGTGGCAGACCGGCAACGGCAGAGTTGGTGGCGTTGCTGACGCCATTGATGCTGGATGGATAGACGGAAGCCCAGTAGCTCTGGTTCGTCACGTTGTTCACACCAAAGCGGAACACCAGCGGCTGGCCATAGGCATGGGTCGCGTACCGTGCGCCCAGATCCAGCGTGACGTAAGACGGCGCAAAGGTCGTGTTGTAAACATTGGCAGCGCGACGGCCCATATAATGAACATTCGCGTTGACGGCCGCGCCTTTGAGAAACGGCAGGCGATAATCCAGCAATGCATTCGCCATCAGTGGCGGGACGCCCACAACCTGCTTGTTGGCCGTCAGCGACGATCCCGTGCCCAGCATCTGGGCATCAAGCCATGTCATGCCACCAAGAAACGTCAGATTATCGGTGATATTGCCCGATGCCTGAAATTCGACGCCATAGTTCCGCTGCGTGCCGTAATTCGCATAGACATGCGTCACAGGGTCCGTGAAGCCGAACGGACGTGACATGCGGAAGCCCGCAATGTTGACCTGCATGCGCTTGGCGATCAGGATTTTGTAGCCGACTTCATATTCTTCCGACCGCAGCGGTGCCGTGACGTCATTCACGTTGACCGACCCCACCGGGGCGGTCGTTCCCGCCTGTAGCGAACGTCCCCATGTGAAATACAGCGTCTGGCTGTCTGTCGGCTTGTACATCAGGCTCGTCATCGGGCTGAATGCGGCGGCGCGTGTGTAGCTGGATGTCTTGGTGCCCGTCTTGGCGTAGTTGTTGGTGCTCAGCCAGCTCCAGGCGAGGGAGCCCATGATCGACCAGTGCTTGCCCAGCGAAATGGTATCGCCTGCCAGCAGCGACTGGTTCATCGTATCAGCGGATTTGTAGCGGCCGGAATAATAAGGCTGAACGCTTGAGAAGCTCTTGGGATGGCCGATCGTGGCCTCCCCCAGCGTCAGGGTGCCGGTGGAAGATGTGGGGTTGTAGTTCCCCATCACATAGCCATTCGTGCCGAGTTCGATCTGGTGCCGCAGCGGACCGGTGCGGAATTTGCCGTTCAGGTAAGCCATGTTGCTCCCTGCAACGAAATCATTGGCCGTGAGGGCCGCGGAAATCGTCTGGCGGTACAGGCCCGAGGAATTGAGAAGCTGGTTGGACGTGCTGAAGACATTGCGCGCTGCATTCTGCCACAGACCGCCCAGCTTGAGGCTCCAGTTGTCGTTGAAATTATGGATGATCTTGGCCAGAGCCGTATCGGTTTCCATGTTGTAGCCCGCCTGAGGCTGACCATAACCCTTCTGGCTCAGGTCCGGTGCCTGGGGGAGCTGGATTGCGGTGCTGTAGGCGAAACCGCCCGGATAGCCGCGCTCGGCATAGGTGTACTGGCTGGCATCGAGCTGGATGACAGTCTTGTCCGAGAGGTGAATGTCGAAATCGCCACTGACGAGGTCACGCCGAAGATGCGAACCTTCGACATAGCCTTCGCCGTTCTGGTTCAGCAGGTTGAGGCGGTATCCGAACCACCTGTTTTTTCCTACGCGCCCCGAGACATCCGCGCTCTCCAGAGGAGAGCCAATGGAATCCGTCCCCACGACAAAGCGTTCGGTCATACGGTCCGTCGGGCGCTTGAGCGTGAAGTCAAACGTGCCAGCCGGATTCTGCGGTCCGTAAAGCGCGCCTGCCAGACCGTTCAGAACCTGAAGGCTGTCGAACTGTTCGGCGGCGTAGGGCGTGGTGATGACCATGTTCAGCCCGTCCATGCGGGTGTTGGCAATCACATCGCCTTCAAAGCCACGGGACTGGGGCCGGCTGGTATTTGGATCCCCGCGCATTTCAAGCTGGGCGGACGGCACATACGCCACGAGATCATTAATATTGCGGCTCTGCTGGTTCACCAGCACATCATGCGGGACAACCATGATGGACATGGGGGTGTCCAGCACCGAACGTGTTCCAAGTGGCCCCAGCGCCACGTCTTTGTTCAGATAATCCGCAGCGGTTCCGGAGCCGTTGCGGCTGTGAACCGTGATTGTCTCGGGTTTTGGTACAGGCGATGTAGCGTGGGGTGACGACGCAGGCACGGCCGTCTTAGGCTTGGGAGCCGGTTGTGTCTCGGCTGCAAAGGCGGGCATACTGCTCAGGACAGATCCGGAAAGAAGACAAAGCAGCAGACGTGCGGATTTCATGAGCGGTCCTGATCAGTCGGTATGGGTAGGCTGATGTCTCCTGTCCACATTATGGCACTGAGTGTCAAAATGATTCGCCAGTTTTAGCGCCGGTATCCTGTGCGTTTCCCCATGACTGTTTCCTGAAAGACACAGACGGGGAAGGCCTGTCCCCACAGAGGGTGGCCTGGGATTTACATCTGGATCGGACAATCAAAACCACAGACCGTCTGCCGGGAGAGGGACGGCTTATTTTTCATTAATCTTTCATTAATTTTTCATTGATGTCATCCTATGTTTTAAAGTATTTTTAAGTATTACAGCTGGATATTATGCGATGAAAGTTTTTGTGCAGCTTGCGTACGGTTTTGGAGGGACGGCCTGGCGGGAACGCTGGAAAGCAGGCCGCATTCTGGGGCTGAACGAGGAGCAGGCTTATGGCTACTCCCGGGCTGCCTCTGACGATGTAAAAATCGTCTATTCCGAAGATTCGCAGGAAAATCTACCTCAGAAATTTGTGCGTTACGGCGCTCGCGCCGTGCTGGGTTTCGACTTTGTTCATGCATGGCGTAACCGTAAACAACTGCTTGCGGCCGATGTGGTATGGACCCACACGGAATCGCAGATGCTGGCGGTTCTGCTGCTCTTCCGCATTCTGAGGCCGACGCAGAGGCCCAAAATTCTTGGGCAGGTCGTCTGGCTGATGGACCGGTGGCGTAAGCAGCCGTTCTGGAGACGGTGGTTTTTCCGGTTCCTTATGAAGCACCTCGATCTGCTGACTGTCCTCTCGGTCTGCAACCGTGATGACGGGCGTCAACTGTTTCCGGAGCTTCGTATCGAGCGGGTACATTTTGGTATCCGGGCGGACGACATGAAGCCGGCTCGCAAAACCTGCCAGGGGAAAAAGCTCAAGGTTCTCTCGCTCGGGAACGATGAACACAGGGACTGGAAAACCTTTTGTGCGGCAGCGGAGGCGCTTCCGGACGTTGAGTTCAGTATTGCAAGCAGCGCTCGCGCCGCATCTGACGCGGCGAAGAATGTTCCCAACGTCGAACTGGTGCGGGCGAAAAATAATTCCGAGCTGATCGGTCTTTATTCTGAAGCTGATATTGTGGTTGTTCCTCTTCAGGACAATCGTCATGCTTCGGGAATTACCGTTGTGGAGGAAGCCATTATTCTGGGTGTTCCAGTCATTTCCTCGGATTGCGGTGGTTTGACGGATTATTTCGGCCCGGACTCCATACTTTATGTGCCGGCACAGAATCCGACAGCGCTTGCAGAGGCGATTTCCGCTGTGCGTGCTGACCCGGCGGCTGCGTTGCAAAGGGCTGAAGCCGCTCAGGAGCGGGTTCAGAACGCCATTAACTCTGTGCAATATGCCCGCAAGCACGTCGAACTGTCACGGGAACTTCTGGACGCCTAATTCGGGGTTTCAGGGGAGTATTTCCATGAAAGTGGCAGTATTCCCCACAGCTTATCCAGCAAGTCTTGCCAGTCGCGCCGTGTGATCGGTCAGGTCTGTTCTGTCAGGATTGACGAGCAGGTCTTCCGAAAGACGGCCAGCGTCATCAAGTGCCTGTTTTGTTTCTTGCAGGCGGGGCAGGTCAACGCGCGTGTTGATGGGTTCCGCCATGACATATTCCAGAGTGCGTTCGCTTTCCAGAAGGGTGGACTGGGTACTGGCAATGGCCTCCGCACGCGCCTGTGGCGTCAGGGCCTGAGACTGTCGTTGCAGGGTTTCGGCCAGTTTGCGCAGACCTTCTCCAATCCGGTCGCGCGCACTCGTCGGCCAGAAGCTTGTGAACATGGCATAGGTGATGAAATTGCCCAGCATGATCCCTATGATCCTGTCCCGGGCGGTCTCCATGTCGCTGGTGGGGCCAAAGCCTTTCAGATCCGACAGGTAAAAGGCCAGGCCGATCTGAAACCCGGCATAGGCAATCCGCTCATCTCCGGTTTTGACCCAGGCCGCGAGCAGGGATACCCCGAAAATCAGCACAAGAAAGCCGGTGATTCCGTCCAGATGGGGCATGACGAAAATAATGGAGCCAATGCCAATTGCCCCGCCCACAAGAGCCCCTGAGATACGCAGCGTCAGCTTGGAAACCATTTCTCCCATCGTGGGCAGTGCAACGATGAAGCAGGTGATGATGCAGGTGTGGATACCGGGCCAGTCCAGCACCATAAACGCCAGGTAGCTGAGCATGACTCCAGCCGTGCCCTTGACCGCAAAGCGCACATGCTCGGGGTTGCTGAAAGCATCATCCGCAAAGAAGCCGGATTTTTTCTCCTTCAGGCCAGGTGCGGCGCCCTCTGGCGGTGGCGTTGCAAAATCAGGCAGCATATCCGCCAGAGCGGAGGCTGCAGGAGAGGCAGGGCTGACAGCAGGCCGTTCTATGGCAGCCGGATAGTCTCCATCCGTGAAAATGGCAGCCATCTTTTCAAGGGTTTCCAGCAGATGGGCTGCGTCTTCTGCCGGTATTCCGGTTCGGCCTGCCTCATCGGCGAGGGCAAGAACGGCGACGCTGCTGCTCGCGGACTGTCTGAGGCAGGCCAGATCTCTGGCTGCCCAGATTTTTTCAAGGCTGGCCATCTTCGCAGACTTCATCATGTCCGTCGTGCCGGTACGCAGCATGTCCGTTGCCTGCTCGCGGGTGCGATCATCCGTACCGCGCAGCAGGTGACATGCCATACGAAGACGGGCCGCGATGTCATCGGTCAGAAGCCTGCGGGGAGACGGGCAGATCAGTAGCCCGAGCACGATCATGACGGCTCCCGGCACGGCCAGGAACAGATCCGTATAAAGAATTGCCCGTGTGATGACTTCCCCGACCGGGACCTGATCAATCACGACCAGCCCGAATACGGTAATCAGGCCGAAGAGATAGGCCACGGGTTTGAGTTTGCTGGCCGATCCCAGAAAAAAGAATCCGAACGACAGGATGGCGATGACGATCACCAGCTCCATCGGATGATCGAGCGTGAGCTGGATCAGGCCATAGATCAGCAGGAGCAGGAGCACCACCACGATGTTCACCGCCACACCGGCGAGAGCATTGGTAACGCGATCTTTCTGCCAGAGCGCCATCGTTACGAGTGCTGGAACGCCCAGATCGGGGACCTGCCAGATTTCTCCAACCAGAACCGTAGTCGTGCAGCCTGCGGCCATGCGCAGAGCGTAGCCCATACGCCCCGGTGCAGGGTCCCCTATCAGACGCCAGATCCGCGCCAGTCCCAATGGGCGGACTGGCGGTGCGGGCCGGGTCACGTCCCGATCCACCGGGACATCCGGAGGATGGGAGGTTTCAGGGACAGGCAGCGCCATGCCGGACCTCGACTGTCGCGGTAGCGCCGAGCCGCAGCAGAAGCGGATTTGCCTTCTCCAGCTGGATACGGACCGGAAAGCGCTGGGCTACATGGACCCAGTCCATCTGTCGGGGCACGAGGGGGAGGGAGCGGGCAATTCCGGAGGAATCTACCGAAAGAACACCCCAGCCAATGCTCTCGACATGGCCGCGGATCGGCGTGTTGCGGTCAATCATGGAGTGGACCGTCACGCAGTCGCCGATCCCGACGGCATCGAGATCGCCTTCCCGGATATTGGCCATGGCATACCATTCGTTATCCGCGATCAGCGTGAACAGGGACTGCGAGGGGGCCAGGACCTCACCGACCTTCACGCGCAGGCTGGTGACATATCCGTCCGCAGGGGCAATGATCGTCGTCTGTCGCAGTTCATACTGGACGCGGTCATACGCTGCCTGACTGGCGTCGCGTGCAGCGATGGAACTTTTCAGGTCGCCTATGGCGGTTGTGGCGGCTGTGGACTGGATGCGGGACTGGGCCAACGATATTTCGGCATCATGCAGGGCGACACGGGCCTGATCGTACTGCTGCCAGGGGATATAGGATTTTCCGGCCAGAGGCTGAAGCCGTTCTACTGTCCGGGCCGCCAGATCCCGGTTGGTCTGGGCGCGGGAGACCTGATCTCCGGCGGTGGCTGCGTTGGAGGTCTTGACGCTGAGCAGGCGTGTCTGGTTCTCCACTTCCGCATTGGCCAGATCCAGATTGGCCCTGGCCTGTCGGAGCGTCAGTTCGTAAGGTTCCGGGTCGATCCTGTACAGTACGTCGCCCTTGTGAACATGCTGGTTGACCGAAACGTTGAGTTCTTTCAGGCGTCCCCCCACGACCGAGGCGATATGCACCACCTCCGCGTCGATGATGCCGCTGTCAGAAGAGGGGTGCGCGCTGTCCTCGTGGGAGACGTGTACGCCGAAGGCGGTAGCCGCCCCTACGCACAGGACCGCGATGAGGATGCCGACCGGTTTTTTGCTGGAGACAGGAATGCGCTGCACGTTCAGGGTCCGAATACCAGTGTCCACACTGTCAGTGCGGCTATGACGCCAAGGGCGACATAGGTGAAGAGGCGGAAGCTGAGCAGCGCATCAAGCCCCGTCAGCAGAAAGAGGACACGCAGGCCCACAGCCGTCGCCACGCCGATCAGGGCGCAGGCCATCCAGCCCGGAAAATAGGCTCCCATGATCGGAAAAGCCGGAGCGCCGCGAAGAGTGCATCCGCCCGTCATGAGAAAAGCGGGGCCGGAAATGCAGGATCGAAGGCGGGCAGGTCGCATAAGGAACGGGAAACTTTCGCGCGGCCATCAGGAGTGCTGAAGCCTATCACATTCATTTGCGAAAGACACAGTCCTGTCGACCCGGGGGGGAAGTCGAGAAAAGAAAACTGCTGCTTCTGCGAAAAATTGCACAAAGAAGGCGCGTATCCGGACTGGAAGAGGGATAATGATGTCCTGGCGTTTCATTGCCGTAGGTCTGTCGGCTGGCGCGCTTGAAGGGGGGCGGGCCATCCGATAAGCAGGCTTGAAAAATTCTCTCTTTCTCCAGTTTCCGACCTGATGGACATGACCTTGCGGACGCCTCTGATCCTTTCCTTCGGCAGTATCAATATTGATCTGACGGCCCGCAGCCAGCGGCTTCCCCGACCGGGCGAGACCGTTCATGCCGACAGTTATGTGATCGGGCTGGGTGGAAAAGGCAGTAACCAGGCTGCCGCCGCAGCAAGGCTGGCGCGATTGTTCGATGTGGATGTCGCCCTCGCCGGGCGTGTAGGGTGCGACGCTTTCGGGGCGCAGGCGCGGGCCAGCCTTGAGGGGTTCGGCGTCGATCTGTCGCCGCTGCGTGACGATTCCGAGCACCCGACCGGCATTGCGCTGATCGGGATCGACGCCTCGGCAGAGAACTGCATCACCGTCGCCGGAGGAGCGAACATGGCGGTGGACGAAACGGATGTCATGCTGGCCTCGCCCTGGCTGGACAGGGCGAAGGTTCTGTTGCTTCAGCTTGAAATCCCGCAGACAGCGGTTCTGGCGGCGGCGCGCCAGACGAAGCGATCAGGGGGCCTGGTCGTGCTTGATCCTGCTCCTGCTCCTGAACAGGGGCTTCTTGAGGCCCTCTGGGCTGAGATCGGCATTCTTACGCCCAATGAAAGCGAGACCTTCAGCCTTACCGGTCTGCGACCGACAACGGTAGAAGAGGCGAAGAGCGCTGCGGAAGCTCTTCTGAAGAAGGGTGTCCGCGCCGTTCTGGTGAAGATGGGGGCGAAGGGGGTGTTCTGGCACGATGGCACTTCATCAGGGCATCTGGCGCCATTTCAGGTTGTTCCCGTCGATACCGTAGCCGCCGGGGACTGCTTCAATGCAGGACTTGCCGTTGCACTGGCCCGTGGAGAAACCCTGCCGGAAGCCGCCCGGATCGCCTCCGCCTGTGGCGCTCTGGCCACGACGCGTCATGGCGCCGCGGACGCTGCACCGGAGTGGAGCGAGGTCGCGGCGCTGATTCAGGGCTGAAGCAGCCGGGAAGCTGTTTTTCAGCGCGGTCCCGGGCCATATCCGGGCGGGGGAGGAGGAGGGGGCGTCATGTTATTGGCAGTGACGACTCCTGCGATCAGACCGGTCGCCAGAGCTGTCAACAGAAACTGGTTATTATATCGCGTCCAGTAGTAGCCAGGGGGTGGGGCATACAGGCCGCGATAGCTGCGCCAGTTGTTGACAGCCCAACGGCCGCCACGAGGGCCGTCATAACGATCCCCCCGGCGCCAGACGCGGTCATGGTCGCCTCGGCCGCCACCGCGATAATCGCCATTCCGTCCCGGGCCCCCGTGCCATCCGGGTCCACCATTTCCCGCTGCCCCATTCCCTGGTCCGCCCCGGGGGCCTGCGTCGCGCGGGTCGGCGGAAGCGAGAGGGGCTGCGGCAAGGAGGCAGCCTGCCATCAATCCTGCGAATAATCTTGTCTTCATAACTCACCTTCAGACCCGGTTGTTCCGTTCCGCGCATGCAAGCGTCAGGTAAATCTTCTGACATGGCCGGAATATGGCTTTTGGAGCACGATCTGTAACGGTCTGTGAGGCCCGGTGGTTGCTTTCCTGCGTCTGGAAGGAAGGTGGCAATATCGCGGGCTTCCCGTGACAGAAAATGTGCGCTTATGTTCGCTTTCTCACATTTCGTGTCCGGACCACATATCATGCCCTACGATCCGTCCTCCACCAGCCCGAGACAGGACCAGATCGTACGTCTGGTTCGCAGTCAGGGTTACATGGCCAATGAGGAGATGGCGCAGCATTTCAGCGTTGCGGTCCAGACCATTCGCCGGGATGTGACCCATCTTGCGGGACTGGGTTTGCTATGTCGCCATCATGGAGGCGCGACGCCGGTCTCCACGGTAGAAAATCTGGATTATGACGCCCGCCAGATCCTCAATTCTTCTGCCAAGGATGCGATCGGACGTTATGCCGCGGCGCTGATTCCCGATCGTTCGTCCCTGTTCATCAATATCGGCACCACGACGGAAGCCTTTGCCCGATCCCTGACGAGCCACCGGGATCTGCGGATCGTAACGAACAACCTGCATGTGGCTTCGCTGGTGTCGGGACGGACAGATTTTCATACCATCATTGCGGGGGGGCAGCTGCGCCCGCAGGATGGCGCCATTCTCGGCGCCACAGCCATCGACACGCTGTCCTCGTTCCGCACGGAATTTGGCGTGATCGGGATCAGCGGGATCGAGGAAGATGGCACGTTGCTGGATTTCGATCTGGAGGAAATCCAGTGTGCCCGGACAATCATCCGGAACTCACGACGTGTTCTACTGTTGGCGGATCATACGAAGTTCACGCGACACCCGCTGGGCAGGGTAGGGGATCTGCGCGATATCGACGATCTCATCACTGATCGTCCGGTCTCCGAATCCTTCCAGCGGCTTCTGGAAGCTGCAGGCGTCACGCTGCATGTGGCTGAAAATCACGAATAAAGCCGCATCTTCTAACACTATTGCGTTACGAATAACATAAAACTCTTTCTTTATCGCTCAACATGCTCCAAAACGAACATCGACCGCTCGTTTTGGAGCGTGATGACAGGAGATCATGATGTCATCGATTCACGAGGTTTCATCTGCGGCCACCCCGTCCGTGCCCTACGATCTGCTGGTCGTTGGCGGCGGGATCAATGGTTGCGGAATTGCGAGAGATGCCGCAGGCAGGGGAGCGAGTGTGCTTCTCGTCGAGCAGGATGACCTTGCAAGCCATACATCGTCTGCCAGCACCAAGCTCATTCACGGTGGTCTGCGCTATCTCGAATATTACGAGTTCCGGCTGGTCCGCGAGGCCCTGATGGAGCGTGAGCGTCTGCTGAAGATTGCGCCGCACATCATCTGGCCGATGCGCTTTGTCCTGCCGCATTCGAAAATGCTGCGCCCGGCCTGGCTGCTGCGTACGGGGCTGTTTCTGTACGATCATCTGTGCCCGAACATGACCCTTCCCAAGACGAAGGCGCTGAACCTGCGGTCTGCTCTGGCGGGCAAACCGCTGCGTTCGGAGTATGTGCGCGGCTTCGAATATTCGGATGGCTGGGTGCAGGACAGTCGGCTTGTGGTTCTGAACGCCATGGATGCCGTGCGCGTCGGTGCGAACGTTCAGACCCGCACTCGCCTCGTCAAGGCTGTTCGTGGCCCGAAAAACTGGACCGCAACCCTCGAAAACATCCGTACGGGCGAGCAGAGCACCGTTCAGGCGAAAGCTCTCATCAACGCCGCTGGTCCATGGGTTGCGGAACTGCTTCAGGATCGCCTGAACGTGCCAAGTCGCAACAAGGTGCGCCTGGTTAAAGGAAGCCACATCGTAGTTCCGCGCGTCTTTGATGGGGCGCAGGCCTACATTTTCCAGAACCCGGACAAGCGGATCGTTTTCGCCATTCCTTACGAGCAGGACTTCACCCTGATTGGGACCACGGACGTTCCGTGGGAGAAGGATCCTGGGAAGGTCGACATCTCGCCTGACGAAATCAGCTATCTGTGCGAGAGCGTGAACCGCTATTTCACGAAAACTGTCAGTCCCGATGATGTCGTCTGGACTTACGCTGGCGTGCGTCCGCTCTATGACGACAATTCGGGCAATGCCTCGGCTGTGACGCGCGATTATGTGCTGGATGTGGATGCGACTGCCGCGCCGATCCTGTCCGTTTTCGGCGGCAAGATCACGACCTTCCGCAAACTGGCGGAACATGCTGTCGAGAAGCTTGCGCCACATCTTCCTGTCCTGCGCAAGCCGGGCTGGACGGACGGAACGCCGCTTCCGGGCGGCGAATTTGCTCCGAAGGATTTCGAGGCACAGCTCCGGCGCTTCCGGGGATATGCCCCGCACCTGTCCGAGCGCAGTTCGTGGCGCCTGATGCGCAATTACGGCCTGCGGGCGTATGAAATCGCCACAGCCGATGCGCAGGGTATGGGCCAGATGTTCGGCGATACGCTCAGTGCGCGGGAAGTGGACTACCTGATCGACAACGAATGGGCCCGTACCGGCGAGGACATCCTGTGGCGTCGTTCACGGCTTGGCCTGTTTGTCAGCGATGCCGATCGCGCGGCTCTTCAGACCTATGTGGAGGAGCGTCTGTCCGCAGGTGTTGCCTCCGTCTCCAATCCCGATCCGGTCGTGCGTCAGAACGTCGCCTGACCATTTTTGCTTCATTTTTCATGGCGGATATCAGTCATGTCAGAAAACAGGCGTTACCTTGGTGAACTCCTTGCGGAGTTCTTCGCAGTCGCAATCATCATTCTCTTCGGAGATGGCGTTGCGGCCATGTACTCGCTCTACGACCCCAGCCCGTACAAAACGGCTTACTGGGGCGTGTGTATCGTCTGGGGTCTGGGCGTGACGGTGGCCATCTATGCCACTGGCGCGATCAGCGGAACCCATGCAAACCCGGCCGTCACCCTTTCACTGGCGATGTTCCGTGGCTTTTCGTGGAAAAAAGTGCTTCCCTACATTAGCGCTCAAGTTCTGGGTGGCTTTGCGGGTGCGGCACTGATTTACTCGCTCTATGTCCCGGTTATCGACCACTTCAACCTGGCGCATAACCTGACGCGCGGCGTTGATGGCGGTGCTGCGGGCGTGTTCTTCACCCATCCCGGCGATTTCGTCACGGTGTCGCATGCGTTCTGGGACGAACTGGTTCTGACAGCCGTTCTGGTTTTCGGAATTTTTGCGATCACCTGCCAGTACAATACACAGGCACCTCAGGCGAATTCCAGCGCGCTGATCATTGGTCTTCTGGTAGCGATCATCGGTGCGTCCTGCGGCTATCTGGATGCCTGGGCCATCAACCCGGCCCGTGATTTTGGTCCGCGCCTGTTCTGCTTCTTCGCGGGCTGGGGGCAGAGCGCACTGCCGGCACCGGGCAACTACTTCTGGGTACCCATCGTTGCTCCTTTGATCGGTGGCCCGATCGGTGCAGCGGTCTATCAGTTCGGTCTGCGTCCGTTCATGCCGCGCTATCTGGAGCAGACGGTGATCGTCTCCCCCGCCGGAATCAATCCCGCCGAGCCGGTTCTGGTCGTGTCCAATCCTGACGATCCTGCCTTCCCGGCCGTCAACAGGGTTTCCTGAAATCAGTCTGAAATTTCCCGAACTTTCAAGATTTTTGCCGGAGTGCACATCATGAACAAGAAAGACTGCATCCTCGCCATCGATCAGGGCACGACCTCGACCCGCAGCATCGTTTTTGGAAAGGATGCGCAGGCTCTGGCCCTTTCCCGCCGTGAGTTCCCGCAGCATTACCCCGAGCCCGGCTGGGTGGAGCATGACGTCGAGGATATCTGGCGTGACGTGCTTGCCACAGCGCGGGAGACCATCGACGAGGTTGGTGGTCCGGAGCGGATTGCCGCTCTGGGCATCACCAACCAGCGCGAAACCGTCGTGATCTGGGACCGTGAAACGGGCCGGGCCATCCACCGTGCGCTCGTCTGGCAGGATCGCCGGACGGCCCATGAGTGCAGCATCCTGCGTCAGCAGGGTAAGGAAGCCATGGTTCGCGACAAGACCGGGCTTCTGCTGGATCCCTATTTCTCGGCAAGCAAGATTGCCTGGCTCCTCGATCATGTTCCCGATGCGCGCCGCCGTGCGGAAGCCGGGGAACTCGCGGCGGGAACGATCGACTGTTTCCTGCTGTGGCGCCTGACGGGTGGCCGTAAACACGCGACCGACATCACCAATGCCTGCCGCACGTCGCTGTTCAATATCCATACCCAGCAGTGGGATGACGAACTGCTCCAGCTTTTCAACGTGCCGCGCGCCCTTCTGCCGGAAGTCTGTGACAACAGCAGCGATTTCGGCGAAACGGAAGCCAAGCTGTTCGGTGAGAAGATTGTTATCGGCGGCATGGCAGGCGATCAACACGCTGCCGTCATCGGGCAGGCGTGCTTTCATGAAGGCATGGCCAAGGCGACGTACGGTACGGGCTGCTTCATGCTGCTCAACACTGGCGAAAAGCCGATCATGTCCAACAACCGTCTGCTGACCACAATCGCTTACCGTATTGGCGGCAAGACCTTCTACGCGCTGGAAGGCTCCATTTTCGTGGCTGGCGCGGGCATCAAGTGGCTACGCGACGGGTTGCAGCTGATTACGCATGCCTCCCAGACCGATGACATGGCAACCCGTATCCCGGACAGCCACGGCGTATATATGGTTCCGGCCTTCGTGGGCCTCGGTGCCCCGCACTGGGATCCCGATGCACGCGGCCTGATCTGTGGCCTGACGCTCGGCTCCACGCAGGCTCATATTGCCCGCGCCATGCTGGAATCCGTAGCCTATCAGACCTATGACCTGATCCGCGCCATGCGTGAAGATGGTGCCATGCGCACGAGTATCCTGCGCATTGATGGTGGCATGGCAGTTAATGACTGGTTCGCCCAGTTCCTGTCTTCCATGCTCAAGGCTGAGGTCGAGCGGCCGGTCAATATTGAGACCACGGCTCTTGGCGCAGCATTCCTTGCCGGATTGCAGGTCGGGCTGTGGAAGAGCCTGGACGAAGTCGCGGCGACCTGGAAGCAGGAGCGTGTTTTCGCACCGAAGATGGACCCGGCGCAGCGTCGTATCATGATTGATGGCTGGCATGATGCCGTCCGTCGCACGCTGACGCCTCCTGCTGTGGCCGCGCCCGCTACAGTCGCCGCAGTCTCCAGTCAGGCGGCTTGAGCGGTCAATAACTTCTGAAAACCGGCGCCCCATAAAGGCGCCGGTTTTTTTCAATAGCTCTGCTTCATCGAGTTGAGGCTTTGATCCTGCCGAACTTGGCAGTATCCTTCCCCACCGCCCGGCAGCATGAAAACCACGAGTGGCGTGCTTTTCCCATGCTCTGCCGACGAACAGGAAGTATGCCCTCATGAGCGTTGCGCCGCAGTCCAGGTCGTTTTTTCAGCAACTGCGCGAGATCAACGGCGATCGTGGATTTTTTGCCAATCTGGCCTGCCTTTTCTCGGTGATCTGCATGATGGGTCTGAGCAATCTTCTCAGCCAGTCGCTGCTGCACCAGAACATGAACTGGCTTCTCAAACCACTCATGGTCGTGATCGCGCTCTATTTCTTCGTGCCGTATTTCCTGCTGCGGCTGACAAAGCGCCCTTCCAGCGAAGGCTGACCCGCAGTTTTTTCGATAAAAAAAGGGGAGGTGGATCTGCTCCATCTCCCCTTTTTTATCGTTGCCCGTGACTGGTGGCGCTCAGTGCGGAGTGTGGTCCTTGCGAACCTTTGCGACCTGATCCGCGGTCACTGTATAGGTGCCGCTGCCGAAGGTCTTACTGACATAGTTCACAAGACTCGCGACTTCCGTATCATCCAGACGCTGCACATCTGAAGTGCTGCCGAAAGCTGGCATGCTGGCATGACCATCCGCCGTCTTGCGGTTCACACCCGTCAGGATTGTCATGATCAGATTGTCCGGACGGCCCGCACCGACCACGGAATTTTTGTAAAGCGACGGCGCATACTGATCGACGGTGCCCGCGCCGTTCTGCCCGTGACAGGCGGCACAGTTGGCATCAAACAGGTTTTCCGGGGCTTTCTGCGACAGGTTATCGATCCGCGTCAGGTTGCCCGAACGCAGGTCGGGGATGTCGTTCGCCTTGCCAAAACCGTCACGCGGCTCATGGTCGGAAGCATCGTCGATCGGTTTGATCTGACGGACGAACGCCGCCAGTGCATGCAGATCTGCATCCGTCAGATGGCTCGTGCTGTGTTCGACAGCTTCTCCCATCGGTCCGGCTGCCTGACTTCTGCCTTTGGCCCGGCCCGTGCGCAGATACTGGACGAGATCGTCTTCGCTCCAGTCTCCGATCCCGCCTGTTTTGCTGGGTGTGATATTTGGAGCGTACCAGCCGGACAGTGGGCTTCCCGCCAGATACTGGTCCGACTTTTCCATCAGCATGACGTTGCGCGGCGTGTGGCAGGTTCCGCAATGTTCGAGCGCAATGGCCAGATACCGACCGCGGCGCATTCTGTCATAACTCGCAGAATCGCCTGTTTCCTGCGTCTCGGTCCCCGCCAGCATGTTCCAGCCTGACAGCGTCAGGCGGATATTGCTCGGAAAGCTGAGTTGCGTGGCGGGCGGCGTCTGCGCGACAGGTTTCACCCCGTTCATGAACCACACATAGAGCGCGTGAACGTCCTGATCCGTCATGGCCGCGTAGGAAACATACGGCATTACGGGATACAGGTTCTGGCCATCACGGCGCTTGCCCCTGCGGAGGGCCTGCTCGAAATCATGCTCCGAGTATTTGCCGATCCCATGATCGGCGTCAGGCGTGATGTTCGTGGAAATAATGTCGCCCATGGGGGTGGCGATCTTCAGTCCACCCGCGAACGGCGTGCCACCCGGCTTGGTGTGGCAGGCGATGCAGTCTGCAGCCGTGGCAAGATAGGCGCCACGGTTCATGACATCCTGATCTACATCCGCCGCCCGCGCAGCAGGGGCAGACAGTCCACTCAGAACCGTTCCACCAACAAGAAAAGACCAGAAAACGGTTTTGAAATCAGGCATGGAGCAGTTCTTTTTTCAGCGTATCGGCAACACGAAGCGCAAGGGCTGCGACGGTGAGGGTGATGTTCCCGGTCCCGACCGTGGAGAACACAGACGAACTTGCGATGAACAGGTTCTCGTGGTCATGCGTCCGGCAATGGCCGTCCACCACGGAGTCCTTGGGGTCTACGCCCATGATGGTGCTGCCCGAAGGATGATCCTGCGGGAAATAGCCCGGCGTCCACTGTTCATCCGTGCCATGCATCAGGCCGATGAGGTCTTTGAACAGTCCGCGCGTATGCTCGCAACTGCGGACCGTGTACTCCGGCAGCTTGTAATAGACATCCGGATGCGGAATTCCGAGCGCGTCCTTGTGTGTCTTGCTGAGCGTCAGGCGGTTGTCCGGATCGGGCAGGGCCTCGTTATGGCTGAACAGACGGACCGTATGGGACGCCAGATAGCGGATCTGATCTTCCAGATCCTTGCCGACATAACCCTTTGAAATCGCAAGCTGCGTTGCGAAATCAACCTGGTTGTCATCAACCATGTGCACGAGATACGCGCCACGGTCACCGCGCCAGTCGCCATCGCGGAAATTGTCGATCACGTTGGTTTCAAGCGGGCCACGTCCCGGCCACAGGGCCTTGTCGCCGCTGATGAACGTCACTTGCACGCCCGTATGATCCATCATGTTCCGGCCGACATGGCCGGAGCTGTTGGCGACACCATCGGGGCTCTGCTCATCGGCTGAAAGCAGCAGCAGCTTGGCCGTCTCGATGCAGTGTGCGGCGACCACGAAGTACTTGCCCGTCACACGATGCGATCCCTTGTCTGGATCGTAGTAGTGAACGGCCGTCACCTTCTTGTTCGCGCTGTCACGCTCGATTTTATAGACTACAGCATTGGGCACGAACTTCGCCCCGGCGGCCTCGGCGTGATAGACGGAATAGCCGCCATTATACATCGCGCCGATCGGGCAGATCGGCATGCAGTTATTGTGCCCCTCGCAGGTCGGACGGCCGTCATAAGGCCGCGTATTGCGGGCCTGCGGCTCATGCACGACGCGATAGGGGGTCTTTTCGTTGATGAGCTTGCGGAATTGTTGCGCCGCATAGGAAATCGGCAGCGCTTCCATGGGGTAGGGCTGCTGGCGGGGAGAGCCCAGATCCTCGACCTTCGGGTCCGGGCCGCATACGCCCATCATGACTTCGGCCTGATAATAAAATGGCTCAAGATCGTCGTATTTCAGCGCCCAGTCACGGCCCTGCCCATAGCGGGTCTTAAGCTCGAAATCCGACGGAAGGTAGCGCCATGCACATCCGGCCCAGTGCCAGGTCGTGCCACCCATCATCCGCAGATAGACCTGTTGATAGGCTTCCGCGTTCGGGCCGCTCGTATGTAGATACTGGTTTGGCGTCATCTGGTTGGGCGGATGCACGGCCCAGGGCGTGGACGGGAAGGGGCCCTGATAGGACGGCTTGTTTTCCAGATTGCGGAAATTGTCCACGAAATGCTGACGGTCCACACGCGGGCCGGCTTCCAGCACGATGACGGAAATGCCAGCACGCGCCAGTTCGTTCGCAATGGAACTGCCAGCCACGCCGGACCCGACGATCACGACATCGGCGGAGAGATTCTGATCAGAAGACATAAGAGATGCTGTTCCCGCTCTCAGGTAGGTTCCACGTCGAACTTGGAGGGCGACAGCGCAGGCGCGCCGGTCGGCTTGTCGACTTCGGGAGGCTGCGTCGTCCAGTAGAATGGGCCGCCCGCGGCGTAGGTCTTGGGATAGATCGCGTCCTTGGTGACGTCGAACATCAGGGCCGAGCGATAGACCACGACCTTGCCGTCCGCGACACCGCGATACCAGCCGGTCATGATGTCATGAATGACGTCCTTGAATACCGGATCAGCCTGTTCGGCGGCTTTGGCGAAGGCGGAAGCGTTTTCGTAAGTCCCGCTCTCCAGAAGCGCTGCGAGCTTTGAAAGCTGGGCCTTGCGCTCCGGGCCGGACTGGAGAATGCGCTCGTATAATGCCTGACCGATCCGCGGATCGAGAGACGCCCGGTCTGTCAGACGTGCTGACACTGTCATGAAGCGCTCAAGTTCAGGATCAGTGCTGGTCGTGGGGTCTGCGGCCACGGCATTACCAACCGCCAGAACGCCCATACCCGCCATGCCTGTCATCAGCGTATCGCGGCGCGACATTCGCATCAGTCGGTTCAGGCGCATGGCATTGGGGGAGGACGCATGGAGGTTAACAAGAGGGCAGTGACGATCTTTCGTCATGTAGGATCACTCTTCTCATACACTCGAGACGGATGACATGACCGTGATCAGTGTCACCTTACAGAGGTCTGCAACCTACAGACGTCGCGTGATCATGCAACCGTGGAGCGCTGATTATCGGTAAATAATCCCATGAAAGATAAAGTTTCCGGACGATATGGCGAAAGGATAGAAAGCGAAAACGTCCGTTATCTTATTATGGTTCCCGAAAAATTTTGAAGATTTCGGTGGTACGTTATTGTCAGGAGTCTTCATGCCAGGGACATGAGTGTCAGAATCTTCCTGCGGCGGTCATTATTGTTATTGAGAATGCTTCTCAATCAATTTTTGTAGCGGAATTCCTCAATCTCTTCAGGCCCTGAAAAAGAAAAGGGGCGCAGAAATTCTCCTGCGCCCGGTCATAAACGCTCTCAGTTCAGCGATGAGTCAGGTGCCTACTCCCATGAAAACCAGCGCTGTCGTGATCAGTCCCACCAGAACGGCCAGAATGATGCTGCATTTCAGAGTGAAATGAAGCAGTTCACCTTCGCGTCCGACCAGCCCGACGGCCGCCGAAGCCACGGCGATGGATTGTGGAGAAATCATCTTTCCTACGGCGCCGCCCACCGTATTCGCTGCAACCAGAAGCTCTCCACTCACCCCGATCTGCCGTCCGGTTGCTGCCTGAAGTCCGCCGAACAGGGCGTTGGACGACGTATCGGAGCCTGTGAGGAACACCCCGAGCCAGCCCAGAAGCGGAGCAAAGAACGTGAAAGCGCCCTTGGTCATGGCGAGAACCAGAGCCAGCGTGGTGGAAAGGCCGGAGTAGTTTGCGAGAAATGCAAAAGCCAGCACCATACCGATGGCGTAAATCGGAATACGCAGTTCATGCAGGGTGTCGCGGAATGTCCTCAGGGCGTCTGCAGGGCGCATCTTCAGGAACAGAACAGTCACCACACCGGCCAGCAGAATGGCTGTCCCGACAGAGGATATGAAATCCAGCTTGAAGATTGCGGCGTAAGGGGCCGGGCTGGCAACGATCGGAGCCGTTTTCAGGACCAGATTGTGTAACCCCGGAAACTGGATGACGAGAACCGTCCAGTTCAGTGGGCCATCCGCCGTAAACAGCGCCTTGAAGGGCTTGATGCTCCAGACGGCGACGAAGGTCGTGAGGATGATGAACGGAGACCATGCCCGCAGGATCTGCGACGGCGTATAGGATGTAGTGTCGACCACGGCATCGGCGGCCGTATCGCCGGTGTCGAAACGAAAAACCCGGCTTGGCTTCCAGAACCGTAGAAAGACCGGGATGGCCACCATCGTCACCAGCGGTGCGATGATGTCAGGAAGTTCCGGTCCGATCAGCAGTGCCGTCAGAGATTGTGTGAGTGCGAAGACGACGCCGGTGAAGAGAATGACAGGCCACGTCTCACGAATGCCTCGGACCCCGTCCACAACCGCGACCAGCCAGAACGGAATGATGATGCCGATCAGAAGAAGCTGCATCACGACCAGGCGACCCACAGCATAAGGTTCTGCCCCGATCACTTGCGCGCCGACGATCACGGGAATACCCATGGCGCCGAATGCACCGGGTGCAGCGTTAGCGATCAGGCACAGGCCGGCGGCATAGATCGGCGGAAAACCAAGCCCGACGAGCAGCGCTGTCGTGATGGCTACAGGCGCGCCAAAGCCGGCCGCTCCTTCCAGAAAGGCCCCGAAAGCAAACGCGACCAGCAGGAGTTGAATGCGCTGGTCTTTTGAAACGGTGGAAATGGAATGGCGGATGATGTCGAACTGACCCGTCCGGACGGAAATCTTGTACAGAAAGACTGCGCCGATGATGATCCACGAAATCGGCCATAATCCATAAGCGAAGCCATACAGACAGGCGGCCAGGGCCGTGAAAACAGGCATGTCGTAAAACAGGACAGCGAGTGCGAAAGTAATACCTACAGTAATGGTGCAAGCAATATGACCCTTCATATGCATATAAAGAAGGGCGAAGAAGAAAAACAGGATTGGAATAAGGGCGACTGCTCCAGAAATCCAGATGTTGCCTATTGGATCGTAAACCTGTGCCCAGGGTGACATTCTGGAGCCTCCAAAATAAAAATTAAGTGATTTTAAGCGAATTGTGTCTTTGTCGTGCTTTCTTGGGTAAATGGTATTTTTTGAAAATAATAATGGCAATGATGATATTTTGTGCCTTATGGTAAACTTTATGACATACTGTTTTTAATAGTTGGATTATCAAGAATAAGGCTCCAATTCAATTTGAATGGCGTTTCATGTTTATCGGTAAAGTATCCTGATGGATGCAGGGAATTTTGGAGAAAATTGTCTCTCTACCGACGTGAACGAGAAACTATCTCGGGATGATATGAAATAAATCCAATGATTGGATGTCAATCATTCGAAATATTGAGTGGCGTAGTTTTTTATTGGAAGAAAATTTATTTCCCGAATCAAAAATTGTGAATGATATGAGGCCATTCCAGAGATTTTTTATTGCGGATCTCCTCTGTGTAATTCCTCAGGACCTGCACGTGTTGTAACAACGCCATGCCTTGTGGTGCTCTCGAAAGGGTGAGAGACAGGGGTAACGTCATTTCCAGAGATGGGTAGTCAGGTTTTTCATGCAGTTTCGTGTTCTCTGTGCGTCCCTGATCGGGGCCGGCATGCTTGCTTTTTCTTCCAGCGCATTTGCCTGGGGGCCGTATGGTCACGCCATCGTGGCAGATATCGCACAGGAGCGTTTGACGCCGCAGGCCCAGAAGGCCGCCACAGCCCTGCTGGCGCTTGAAAATCATCAGACCCTCGATCAGGTCGCCTCATGGCCTGATACGATCGGCCATGTTCCGAAGAAGAAGGGGGGCGCTCCCGAGACGCTGAAATGGCATTACGTCGATATCGATGTGTCTCATCCGGCTTATGATCAGGCCCGCGACTGTCCGGACCGTGCCTGTGTTGTTGAAAAACTTCCCGAAGAAATCAGTGTCCTTGCTGATACGCATGCATCGCCTCAGGACCGTCTGGTTGCGCTGAAATGGGTCGTTCACCTGATGGGGGACATCCACCAACCCCTGCATGCCGCCGAGCGGAACAAGGACATGGGTGGCAATGCGATTCACCTGACCTATTTCGGCAATAACGCGAATGGTCACATGAACCTGCATTCCCTATGGGATGAAGGGGTGATCGACCATGAAGCGAACCTGCATGTTGGTCCGTTCTACAGCATCGACCCCGCCCGCGCGAAGCAGGAAGCCGATCGCCTCGGAGCCTTGATTACGCCGGACGAGGCGCAATACTGGGTGCAGGATCTGGCGGCTGGCGACGTTCACGATGCCACTGTCAACTGGGCCGATGAGAGCCATTTACTGGCTCGCAGCGTGGCTTATGGCGCGCTTCCGGCAAACAAGGGCGCCGATGTTGGCAAAGCTTATACCGAACTGACCTGGCCGATCATGCAACTGCGTCTTGAACAGGCTGGCGTGCGTCTGGCTGCCGTTCTCAACACGGCTCTGGGTAACGACTGAGGTCGAGGCCAGAGCTGAAATCGGGGCTGAGACTGGCCTGAAGGCGCGGAACAACGAAGTCCAGAAACGCCCGGATGCGTTGCGGGGCCCGTTTTCCGCCCTGATAGAGGGCGTGGATTTCCTCCTCGTCCCGTGTGCCTGTATCTGCAAGAACTTCAACCAGGCGCCCCGCCATCAGATCCTTGCGGACATGATATTCCGCCAGCCGGGCCAGCCCGGCGCCACGGATTGCAGCGCGTCTGACGGTTTCGCCATTATTGGCCAAGAGCGGCCCCCGGACGATCCTGTCCACGATCCGTTCGCGATCCTGCAACGGCCAGACCGGAGCCGCGCGCCGGAAATTGAATCCCAGACACCGGTGACGCTCCAGGTCGCTCACGCTCTCAGGCCGACCGAACCGCTCCAGATAATCCGGCGCCCCGACGATCAGCCGGGGGACATTTCCCAGATGACGCGCCATCAGGCTGGAATCCTGAAGTTTCCCCACCCGGAATGCGATATCCGTCCGGCCCAGATACAGGTCTGCCATTTCGTCGGACAGGGATAGGTCCACCACGATGTCAGGATATGCCGTCCAGAATTCCGGCAGCAGCGGCTCCACCATTAACGCTCCGAACGGCACGGATGCATTGATCCGTATCGTACCTGTTAACTGGACGGTTTTTCTGGAGAGGAAACCTTCGATGTCGTCAAGTTCCGCAATCAAGGCCTGCGCCCGTTCGTAATAGGCCAGTCCTTCGGGTGTGATGGATAGTTTACGGGTCGAGCGTTCTACAAGTTGAACACCCAGACGACTTTCCACGCGCCCGATCAGTTTACTGACCGTGGAGGGCGTCATCATGGACAGGCGGGCGGCTTCGGAAAAACTGCCGCTCTCCACCACGCGTAGAAAGATTTTCATCTCGCCGAAACGGTTGTCCATTTTCTGCCTCATCTGTGAAACTGCTTCACAGATTTTGTGGAGATCGCGACGCTTATCAAGTGGGTTTCATAAGTCCATGATGCTCTAACGGACCCGGAATGGGACAACAATGGATATGCAATCATGACAAGAATTCTTCTTCTGAATGGCGGCAAGGCCTTTGCCCATTCCCACGGGCGGCTGAATGACACGCTTCAGGCCTGTGCTGCTGACATCCTCTCTAAAAGCGGGCACGAAATTTGCCAGACGAAAATTGATGACGGATATGACGTCGAGCAGGAGGTCGAACATTTCCTGTGGGCCGATCTGGTTATTTACCAATGCCCCGGCTGGTGGATGGGCGTGCCCTGGACCGTCAAGAAATACATGGACGAAGTCATGACGGCAGGTCATGGAAAGCTGTATGCCAATGACGGCCGCAGTCGCGCGCATCCGGAGCGCAAATATGGTTCCGGTGGCTTGGTACAGGGCAAGAATTACATGCTGTCGGTTACCTGGAATGCGCCCGAAGACGCCTTTACAGACCCCGATCAGTTCTTCGGGGGGCGCGGCGTAGACGGGGTTTATTTTCCCTTTCACAAGGCCCACGAATTTCTTGGTATGTCCGCGCTTCCGACGTTTCTGGCGACGGACGTGATGAAGGCGCCGAATGTGGACGCAACGCTCGCAGCCTATGCCCAGCATCTGAAAGATGTCATCGGGACTGCATCGTGAAAGGAGGGGCGGCCTGAGCCGCCCCCAGTTTTACAGGCTCAGCTGGAGTACGCGGCGGCTGACGTCCAGAGTGACTTCAGACTGTTCCCCCAGAGCAGTCATGCCGTGGGCTTCAAGCTGCGCGAGCAGTGGGTCGATGCCGTCTTTGCCGATCTCGTAAGCGGAGAGGCGGGTCGGAATCTCGAGGCTTTCGAAAAACTTCTCTGTCCTGACAATGGCGGCTTCGATCCGCTCGTCTTCCGTGCCGTCATGCAGGTTCCAGACGCGGGCTGCATATTGCAGGAGTTTGCCGCGTTTGGCTTCCTTCCGGACACGCAGCATGGACGGCAGCACGATGGCCAGCGTCCGAGCATGGTCGATATCGTAACGCGCCGTAAGTTCGTGTCCGATGCTGTGCGTGGACCAGTCCTGCGGCATGCCGACACCTATGATCCCGTTGAGCGCCAGTGTTGCGATCCACATGAAATTGGCGCGGAGCGTATAGTTTTCGGGTTCTGAAACGACTTTTGGCCCGATTTCGATTAGGCTGAGCAGAAGCCCTTCGGCAAAGCGGTCCTGAGCCAGACCGTCTGCCGGATAGGTAAGATACTGTTCCATGATGTGGACGAAAGAATCCACGACGCCATTTGCAATCTGCCGGACGGGTAGGGAATAGGTGCGGGTTGGGTCCAGAACCGAAAAGCGCGGGAAGACGTGTGGGCTGCCGAAAGCCAGCTTTTCGCGGGTGGCCTGACGGGTGATGACGCTGAAGCTGTTCATCTCCGAACCGGTTGCCGGCAGAGTAAGGACCGTTCCCAGTGGCATCGCGGCTTTGACGTTTGCACCATGCGTCGTGAGGATGCTCCACGGATCGCCTTCGAAATCCACGGCCGCGGCGACGAATTTGGTGCCGTCAATGACGGAGCCGCCGCCGACGGCCAGCAGGAAGTCCAGTTTCTCGTTCCGGATCAGTTCGACCGCCTTCATCAGCGTCTCGAAGGTCGGATTGGCTTCGATGCCTCCGAACTCCCGTGTGAAACGTCCATCAAGCGCCTCGCGCACGGCCGGGAGTGTTCCGTTGCGCTCCGCACTCGCTCCTCCGAACAGGATCAGGACGCGGGCAGTGGCCGGGACCTGTTCCGCCAGTTTCGGGATCGTATTCTCACCGAAAATGATGCGCGTGGGATTGTAGAATTCAAAATTCTGCATGGGTGCTGCCTTCAGAGCGGGTGTTTCTGATTGCGCCGTCATTAATGCAGCCTTTGTGGCCTGTGCAGGATGACGGCATGGCTGTGTCTGACCTGATCCTAACGGTTTTTTGGCGTTTCACCCAGACCGGAAAATATGTGCCTGTCAGGGGAGAGTGTTTCCGGGATCATCTTGACGTGCGGGTCGTAACGGTTTGTGAATGGGATAAGTGCTATGAAACCCAGACAGGAAGAACGATGGCTGCCTCTCTCCGCTCCGAAGTTACAACGCTTCTCGACAGCCTTGGCGTGTCGGCTGATCTCTACACGCGAGGTACTCTGGCGGTAACGTCGCCGCTGACGGGCGAGCGGATTGCGGAAGTTGCGGAAATCAGCGCGGAAGACGCGAAGGCGACGATCGGCCGTGCGGCAGAGGCGTTCAGGGTCTGGCGCACGGTGCCGGCGCCGCGTCGTGGTGAGCTTGTCCGCCTGCTGGGAGAGGAATTGCGGGCGAACAAGGAAGCCCTTGGTCGGCTCGTGACGCTGGAAGTGGGCAAGGTTCCGTCCGAAGGTCTGGGCGAAGTGCAGGAAATGATTGATATCTGCGATTTCGCGGTCGGTATGTCCCGCCAGCTGTACGGCCTGACGATCCCCTCCGAACGACCGGATCATCGCCTGACGGAACAGTGGCATCCTGTAGGGCCCGTCGGTATCATTTCGGCATTCAACTTCCCGGTTGCGGTCTGGTCGTGGAATGCGGCTCTGGCGCTGGTCTGCGGTGACAGCGTGATCTGGAAGCCTTCGGAAAAGACACCGCTGACCGCACTGGCAACCCAGGCTCTGTTCCTCAAGGCCGCAGCGCGCTTCGGCACTGATGCGCCAGTTGCGCTCAGCACATTGCTCGTCGGCGGACGTGATATTGGCGAACTGATGGTAGAAGACCGCCGTGTGCCGGTCATTTCCGCAACGGGTTCGACCCGTATGGGCCGTGACGTGGGCGAGCGCGTGGCACGTCGTTTCGGTCGTTCCATTTTGGAACTCGGCGGCAACAATGCGTCCATCGTCACGCCGTTTGCCGATCTGGATCTGACGCTGCGGGCTGTTGCGTTCGGCGCGATGGGAACTGCGGGTCAGCGTTGCACGACATTACGGCGTCTGTTCGTCCATTCCAGCGTTTACGACACGCTCGTGCCCAAGCTGGTGAATGTCTACAGGAGCATTTCGGTCGGTAATCCGATCGAGGGAGCGGCGCTTGTCGGACCCCTGATTGACGCGGCTTCCTTCATAATGATGCAGGACAGTCTCAAGGCTGCGGCAGATGCGGGCGGTACGGTTCATGGCGGAACCCGCGTCGATGTGAACGGGGAGGCGTCATTTTATGCGCGCCCGGCACTGGTTGAAATGCCGTCTCAAGTGGGGCCGGTTCTGGAAGAGACGTTCGCGCCAATCCTGTATGTCATGAAATATGACACACTCGAGGAGGCCATCGCGCTTCAGAATGACGTGGTACAGGGGCTGTCGTCTTCGATCTTTGCGACCGATATCCGGGAAGTGGAGCAGTTCCTGTCTGCGCGGGGATCGGATTGTGGCATTGCAAACGTGAATATGGGACCGTCCGGTGCGGAAATCGGCGGGGCGTTTGGTGGCGAAAAAGAGACGGGCGGTGGTCGTGAGTCCGGTTCGGATTCATGGAAGGCCTATATGCGGCGGCAGACCAATGCCATCAATTATGGGCGCACGCTGCCGCTGGCACAGGGTGTGACGTTTGACGTGGACGGCGGTTCGACAGAAGCCTGAGTTTCATTGTGGTCCGGCGGGGAGAGGAGGAGCCTGCTTTTCCTCGCTGGCGTGAGTGATGCTCAGCCGGTCATGGGTCGGCGACCAAGGGAGGGCCTTTTCCTCCATATGGCCGGGCGGAGGAACGTAGTCCTCCAGCCAGAGTTTACCGGCCATAGGGTTGATCAGGACGTTGAAATGCTTGAGGACGTCCATTCCCAGAATATTGAATTCCGCATCAGGGACGACATCCAGGGTGATGTCATGCAGCGTGTGTGAGCCGAGTTGCAGCGTGCTGAAATGATGCCTGTGCCCCAGCAGGACGTCGCCAGCGCCAACGCGGATTTCGTCATCCTGCGCGAGCATACGCCGTGAAATCCCCATCTTCCGCGCTACCCATTGCTGGATAATGGAGCGGTTGGCGCTCGTATTGATCTGCATGTCCACCTTGTGGCCATCCAGAAGAGCCGTCATCTGATTGAGTTGCGGAGACTCATCATCAATGGATATCAGAGGAATGGCTGGCCCCGGGTTTTTCAGAAGTGTTCCGATATCCGGGCAGTCCGCAGCGGTATCGTAAGTAAAAATTCCAATTTTCTGCGAATATCTGTCGATCAGCAGATGATATTGTCCCAGAATGTCCCATCCGAGGTCCATCATCAGAAGCAGACCATCCGGCGTTTTGGGTGGCCGCTCGTTGACCAGTAATGCCGTCATGTCCTTGAGTACGGAATGACCGATCTGGAGGCTTTCGATTGTGGTGGAATAGTTCCCGCCCGTTCCTGTGACTGACATGGTTCTGACAGGGTCGAGCCGGTAAAAATCAAAGCCTTTCGCATCCCAGACGCTGGTCCGTGTTGTGAATGTCGAGAAGAAAGAGCCGACATCATGACCATTGATCTGGGCATGAATGACGGGAGCGCCAGCCGGATTGAGGAAGGGAAGGACTTCGCTCATTGTGACACAGTCATGGATGGTCCGACCATACACATGAGGGCTAAGTGTGAGTGCAGCTATCGCGAGGGCAGAAAGATTGCGCAGTAAGGTCAGTCTGCCCATCACTGATCCTTGTTGACTGGTCAGGAAGTCCTGAACGGATACTGTCGTGTTTTGTAATAAAAACCAAATGGTTTATACGACCAACCCGCTCAAGATTACCTTGTAAAAGCTCTGACGAAAGCGTTTTGCTGATTGACTTCGACGGGGAGCCTTGTGTCGGTGAGG
>NZ_JOPF01000047.1:0-321 GCF_002153595.1 Gluconobacter sp. DsW_056 | reverse complement strand
AGTGCAGGACGACATGCCAGCGGATATTTCGGAAAAAAAGGAGGATACAGGACACGGAGCTGACTGCCGTACTGATCGATAGCGCCACAGCAACGCCCTCTGGACGCAGTAAGAGACCGAGCACTGGCATAAGGAGGACTAGCCCCGCGCCGCCCCCGGAAACAGCACTCAGAGCAAATGCAATGAATGCGATGCCAAATAAGAGAAACTAGGTCACGTTGACCAAAGACCCAATCCAGAGTTTTGCGGCGGGGATATTGAGGAAACTCATGAAGGATAAGGCGGTCTTGTCGTAGCGGGTCGCGATGCGGCGCATCTGCT
>NZ_JOPF01000046.1:0-334 GCF_002153595.1 Gluconobacter sp. DsW_056 | reverse complement strand
AGCAACTGTGTTTAAGCGGCGGAGCTAATGCGCCATGGCAGGCCTGTTTTGAGGACGGCGTTGGCGATTGTGATGAGACGCCGTGCGATAGCGACGATCACCAGTTTATGTGGCTTACCCCGCTGTTTCATGCGTTTGGCGACAGCTTTCAGAACAGGATTATGGCAGGCAGCTGCCAATCCTGCCTGGAACAGGACGTGACGGAGAGATCTTCTTCCCCCTGAAATGACACGTTTCCCCCGCATCGCGCCACTATCGTGAGCCACTGGTGCAAGTCCGGCCATGGCAGCAGCTTCTGTCGCCGTCATACGGCCGAGTTCCGGCATTTCTGCGA
>NZ_JOPF01000045.1:0-316 GCF_002153595.1 Gluconobacter sp. DsW_056 | reverse complement strand
TCATACGGCCGAGTTCCGGCATTTCTGCGAGAAGCATGGAGACTGATACCGGGCCGATACCAGGAATGGAGCGGAGAAGTTCTGCTTTCGCGGAGAGTTCTTCTGCCTCTGCGATAACGCTTTCAATCCGTTGTTCGAGCTCGCTGATCTGGCTTTCGAGAAATGCTTTGAGACTGCTGTCCATGTCCTCCAGTTCAGCGCTCACACCCTGCTTGCGGCGCGCCGAAATCTGGGCAGAAAGCCGTTTACGTGCCTCCACCATCTGAGCTCTGCGCACCGTCAGTGCCCGCAGAAACTGGAGTTTTACATCCGGCAG
>NZ_JOPF01000044.1:0-316 GCF_002153595.1 Gluconobacter sp. DsW_056 | reverse complement strand
ATACGGCCGAGTTCCGGCATTTCTGCGAGAAGCATGGAGACTGATACCGGGCCGATACCAGGAATGGAACGGAGAAGTTCTGCTTTGGCGGAGAGTTCTTCTGCCTCTGCAATAACGCTTTCAATCCGTTGTTCAAGCTCGCTGATCTGGCTTTCGAGAAAAGCTTTGAGACTGCTGTCCATATCCTCCAGTTCAGCGCTCACACCCTGCTTGCGGCGCGCCGAAATCTGGGCAGAAAGCCGTTTGCGTGCCTCCACCATCTGAGCTCTGCGCACCGTCAGTGCCCGCAGAAACTGGAGTTTTACATCCGGCAGTG
>NZ_JOPF01000043.1:0-288 GCF_002153595.1 Gluconobacter sp. DsW_056 | reverse complement strand
CCTGTCGGGCATGGTTGAGAGACGTGAGCAACGCCTCGTTGAGGCATTCATCCCTCAACCGGCCGTTGAAACCTTCGACAAAGCCGTTCTGTTGCGGTTTCCCGGGGACAATATAGTGCCATTCAACCTTCATCTCATTCACCCATTTCAGGATGGCATGGGATGTGAACTCCGTACCGTTGCCGCTGACAATCATGAAAGGTTTGCCATATCGTTCCACCAGGGCCGTCAGTTCCCGCGCCAGAAGATAACCCAGGCGGCGATAGCCAAAGCAGCGTCCTTGGTCCG
>NZ_JOPF01000042.1:0-1327 GCF_002153595.1 Gluconobacter sp. DsW_056 | reverse complement strand
CGAATGTCTTCTTCTCCACCATCTGCCTCGCTGCAACCATCATCTTCTGGCTATGAGTCCTGAGCCTAAGGTTATCCAGAAGGCGTGTGAGTTCCTGTCTGCCTGACACCTGTTCAGAATACACACGCTCACAGCCTTGCTTATGAAGCTCGTCAATCTGAGCCTGTAAGCCGTTTGCCTGTTCAACGGTGGAAGTGCGTGCGTATCCGAAAATCATGTCTGTTTGTCACTTTGAAATCTAAGACATACAAAACTTAATGTCACAAAATTCTGAAAGCGACTACAAAGTGACAGAAACCCATATACTGATTTTTGTCACACATAGGCTTGCCCATTTAGAAAATATTCTACTATTTAGAAGCGCGATTATCACCATACGGTATAATATTATAGAGTTCTAAACCGTTTTCTCTTTTTTGAGAGAAGACAAAAACGGAAACATATTGCACAGAATTCCCTTCCAGCTTATCATTATTTGTAGATACAAGATTTATTTTATTTTTTTCACTTGAAGAAACCCTATTTATAGTTCTAAAATCCATTGATGGGAACGAATTTACTTCAATTGATCTTTTTATCATTTTGAAAATATTTTCTTTTGAATATGAATCTTTTCTATGTCTACTTTCAAATAAATGTTTTCCAACAAAATATATTCCTCTTCCCTTAAATTCTGGGTATCCAAAATATCTTCGTATGTAATTTATCTGGACAAATTGTAGTTCATTTATTTCTCCGATAATTCTTGGGGTTATTTTATAATCAGGTTGATTTATATACAAATCAAAGTGAAGATTTATTATCTCCCTAGCATTTTCTATGAGCACAAATTTTTCCGTTTACGAATCAAAATATATAATTATTTTACACAAAAAGATTGACAATTCGAGAGGGAATTCCGATATTTCTGCATGAAGAGTAATAAAACTCTTCATATAAAGGGAGATTTGTGAGTATGGATCTTTCTTATTCTTAAATCACTATGCTCAGTCTAAAGAGCAACAAATTGTTTGTTAACCTCTAACTGGTAAGTGAAAGCGTCAAGATCCGGTCTTGGGGTCACTTATCTTTCAATGAAAGCGTTGAGATCCGGTCTCAGGGTCATTGAAGCGAAAAGCCCACCGTCATGGTGGGTTTTTTGTATGCAATCCCGGCAGTCAACCGAACGGCTTTTCATTCGAAACCATGAATCCATTTTCAGCTTCTAGGATTTTTCCGGGGTTTCCAACGTGTGATGGGTTTTTGTCCATTGCGCTCTAGGCTCAGGACTCATAGCCAGAAGATGATGGTTGCAGCGAGGCAGATGGTGGAGAAGAAGACATTCGGG
>NZ_JOPF01000041.1:0-525 GCF_002153595.1 Gluconobacter sp. DsW_056 | reverse complement strand
GCTCAGGACCTATTGATTTTTGTAGGGAATTTTGATTCAGGCTCCTTGAGGAGACTGAAGATGAGCGACCTGTTTTAGCTGACGGACGAACAGATGGACCGTCTGCGGACGTTCTTTCCCAAGAGCTACGGCAAACCTCGCGTTGATGGCCGTCAAGTATTGAGCGGGATCATTTTTGTGAACCGTAATGGCTTGCGTGGTGTGATGCGCCCCGGGAATACGGTCCGCACAAGACGCTCTACAACCGTTGGAAGCGCTGGGACGACATGGGCATTTTCATGCGGATGATGGATGGCCTGGAGGAAAAAAGGATCAGGCCTTGCATCCCCGGGACGGAGATCCCGCGGAAAACCCGTCAAATACGACAGGCGGAAATACAAACGCCGCAACCGCATCGAGATCATGTTCGGAAGGCTCAAGGACTGGCGGCGGGTCGTAACGCGCTATGACAGATGCCCGAATGTCTTCTTCTCCACCATCTGCCTCGCTGCAACCATCATCTTCTGGCTATGAGTCCTGAGCCTA
>NZ_JOPF01000040.1:0-821 GCF_002153595.1 Gluconobacter sp. DsW_056 | reverse complement strand
GCGAGATCAGCCTGCTAGAAAACGTGGTCAGGCTACCAGGTGTTAAGCGCTGTATCTCACCTCATGAACGACCCTGGCCAGGGTCGTTCATGAGGCCATCATAACAGGCTGGAAACACATAAGGTGTTTAGTCCCGGGGTTTGATGGTGTGGTATTTTCACGCGAGTGGAAGGAAGCCTTATGGGACAGATACGTCATGGCAGCGCCACGACCACGCACGCCGTGCGAGCAGCAATACAGCGATCGCAGGCTTCGCTCGCGACGCTGAGCAAGAAGTTCGGGGTCAACCCGAAAACAGTTGCAAAGTGGCGGAAGCGTCAAACGGTTGAGGATCAGAAGACAGGTCCCAAAGAGCCGCGATCCACAGTTCTGTCCGAGACGGACGAAGCAATGATCGTGGCGTTTCGCCGGCATACGTTGCTGCCGCTGGATGACTGCCTTTATGCCCTGCAGGCCAGCATTCCCCATCTGACACGCTCGGCCCTGCATCGCTGCCTGCAGCGCCACGGAATATCCCGGCTTCCGGATATCGAGGGAGACAAGCCCAGACGACAACGTTTCAAACGCTATCCCATCGGCTTTTTTCACATCGATATTGCCGAGGTCCAGACTGCTGAAGGCAAGCTGTATCTCTTCGTCGCCATCGATCGGACCAGCAAGTTCGCTGTCACACAACTCGTCGGGAAAGCCGATCGGAAGACCGCCTGGGAATTCCTCGAATATCTCCTGAGCATCATTCCTTACCGGATCCATACCATTCTGACCGATAACGGCATCCAGTTCGCTGATCAGCCCCGTAACCGCAATACGGCCTGGTCTCG